>NZ_JBFRER010000032.1:0-137507 GCF_052114405.1 Streptomyces sp. M-16
GCACCGGCGGGCACACCGGCGGGGGTACCGGCGGGGGTACCGGCGGGGGCACCGGCGGGCACACCGGCGGGGGTACCGGCGGGGGTACCGGCGGGCACGGCTGCGGCGGTACCGGCCGGCACACCGCCAGGGGCGTCGGCGGCCGCGCTCACGGGCGGTCTCCCAGGATGCGGTCCCGCAGCAGGTCGGCGGCCAGCAGGACGAGGCTGATGGCGGCGCCCGCGCAGGCGACGACGCCCGCGATGAGCGGGGTGTCGCGGCTGGCGACGGCCGAGGCCAGGACGCTGCCGACGCCCGGGTAGTTGAAGAGGGTCTCCACCACGACGGCGCCGCCGAGCAGCATGCCGGTGGAGGTGGCGAGGCCGGTGGCGATCGCGGGGACCGCGCCGGGCAGCGCGTGGCGCAGGACGACCCGGCGCACGGGCAGCCCGTCGAGGTGGGCCGCCTCCACGTGCGGGGTGCGGGCCTGGTCGGCGAGGGCCCCGCGGACGATCCGGGTGTTCCAGCCGGCCTGCGGGATCACCAGCGCCAGGACCGGCATGACCAGCATGGTCCAGGAGCCGGGCGCGCCGTCGGCGCCGGTGAGGGTGACGGCGGGCAGCCAGCCGCTCCACAGGGCGAGGACGAGGAGCAGCCCGACGGAGACGACGAACTCGGGTACCGCGAAGGCGGCGGTGGCGGCGTGCGAGACGATCCGGTCGGTGAGCCGGCCGGGGCGGCAGGCGGCCCAGCAGCCCAGGGCGAGCGAGGCGAGGACGGTGAGGAGGAAGGCCGTGCCGCCGAGCAGGAGGGTGTTGGGGAGCGGGTCGGCGAGGAGGTCGGTGACCTTCTGCCCGCGCGCGCTGGTGCCGAGGTCCCCGGTGGGCAGGGCGGTCATCCAGTCGGCGAAGCGTTCCCAGACCGGGCGGTCGAGGCCGAGCAGGTGCCGGCGCGCCTCGACGCCGGCGGCGCCGTCCCCGCGCTCGGAGCTCGCGCTCGCCGCGTCGCCGGGCAGCAGCTCGACCGCGGCGAACACCAGGGCCAGCAGGAGGACCAGCATGAGGGCCCGGCGGGCCGCCGCGGCCGCGAGGCGCAGCAGGGGCCGCAGGCGGCGCGCCGCACCGCCCTCCCCCGGCGTTCCGGGGGAGTCCGCCGCGGGCCCCGGGGCCGTGCGGCTCAGGCCAGCCACGCGTTCTCCAACTGGACGCGGCCGTAACCGGGCAACGTGGGCAGGCCCTTGACCTTGGCGACGGCGAGGTCGATGCCGTCGGCCATGCCCCACAGGAGGTAGCCGGAGCGCTCGTACTCGATCCGCTGGAGCTCCTTGAGGGCGGCGGCCCGCTCCTTCTCGTCGGCGGTGGCGCTCGCCCTGCGGTAGGCGGCGTCGAAGGCGGGGTCGTTCCAGCCGGTCTCGTTCTGCCCGGCCTCGGAGACCATGGTCTTGGAGGCGAAGAAGACCACGGAGTCGTTGGTGCCCCAGTAGGTCGTGTAGAAGTCGCCGGTCTTCCAGGTCTTGTTCCAGAAGGTTCCGGACTCCTGCTTGACGACCTCGACCTTGATGCCGGCCTCGCGGGCCTGGTGGGCGAAGAGGGTCGCGGACTCGGCGAGTCCGGCGATGTCCTCGGTGGTGACGAGGGAGTAGGTCTTCGAGAGGTCGAAGTTCGCCTCGGCGAGGAGCCTCCTCGCCTCGTCCAGGTCCCGCCCGCGCTGCGGGACGTCCTCGGCGTAGGCGGGGTCGCCGGTGCCCATGATGTCGTTGGCGACGGTGCCGTAGCCGGAGAGGACCTGCTTGACCATGGCGTCGCGGTCGACGGCCAGGCGCATCGCCTCGCGTACGCGCGGGTCGGCGAAGGGGCTGCCGGCGGCGGTGCGCATGACGATCGGCATCGCCATGTCGTTGGGGCGGCGCAGGACCCGGATGTCCTTGCGGGTCGCGGCGGTGCGGGCGGCGACGGCGCCGGCGTTGGAGGCCACGTCGATCTGGCCGGCCAGCAGGGCGTTGGCCATGGCCTGCGGGGTCTCGAACATGGTGACCTCGATGGCGTCGAGGTGCACGGTACCGCCGTACCACGTGTCGTTGCGGACCAGGCGGGCGCTGCCGCCCCGGTACCAGTCGAGCTTGAACGGGCCCGTGCCGGGGGCCTTGTCGAGGGCGCCGTCCGGGGTGTCCTTCTTCATCACGAAGGTGGTGAGGCGCGTCATCAGCGGGAAGTCGGCGTTGGCGTAGTCGGAGACGACGACGACCGTGTCCGCGCCATCGGCCGTGATGCTCTCGGGCCCCTTGACCCCGGGCAGGCGGGCCGCACCGGAGGGGGTGGCGCGCAGTCGGCGCAGCGACCAGACGACGTCGTCGGCGGTGACCGGGGTGCCGTCGTGGAAGGCGGCGCCCCCGGCGAGCCCGAAGCGCCAGGTCTTCAGGTCGGTGGAGTGCTCCCAGGAGGCGGCCAGGCGGGGCACGGTGTTGGTCTCCGCTCCCGGCACGGTGAGGGTGTCGAAGACGAGGGCGATGACGAGGTAGTCGCTCTCGTTGGCCTGGGTGCCGTGGGGGTCGCGGGTGACGGCTCCGGCGCGACCGAGCGCGCCGATACGGAGCGTTCCGCCGCTCCTGGGCCCGGTGTCCCCGCCGGGCTTCCCGTCCGTGCTGCGGCCGTCTCCCGAGGAGCAGGCGGCGAGCAGGGACGCCGCGCCCATCGCCCCGCCGGCCCAGAGCACTTGACGCCTGTTCATGTCCACGTACGCCCTCGTTCCACCAGAGCAACCGAAGTGAGTTCTTAGGTTTGCCTACCCTAAGAACAGCCCCTCCCACAAGGCGCCGAGCGCGATGGGACGCGTGTCCGAATATCAATCTCAGGCGACCGACAAGTAAGGTTTGCCTTACCTCACTTCAGTGCTACGTTCGAAGCGCTCCCCGGTTCCGCAGGCTCTCGAACGGGCTCCAACTCCCTTTTCTTCCTTGCCAGTTGCTGCCCCAGCCACCCCTCTCGGGAGAGAGCGCACCCGGAGAACCGGGCTCCCCCTGCCATCCGAAGAAACGGATCTCCTCGCCATGAGCACGGCAGCCGCCCCAGTCCGCCAGCTCGATGCCCACACCGTGGCCGGCCTCCGCCGGGCCGCGGAGAAACTCCTCGCCGAATTCGGCACCTCCGCCACGAGCCCCCGGCTCCTGGCCCGCGTCCGCGAAGTGGYCGACGGCCTCGGCGAGGACCTGCGCCGCCCGTGCCGTCCCGTCGGCACCACGGACGGCCTGTTCGTCCTGCGCGGCCTCGACGTCGACGACGCGGCCATCGGCCCCACTCCCGCGGGATGGGCGAGCGCCGGTGACAGCGGTGCCGTGTACGACCTCACCCTCCTGCTGATCGCCACCGTGATGGGCAACCCCATCGCCTGGGAGGGCCAGCAGGACGGCCGCTTCGTCCACAACATCGTTCCCTCGCCCGGCCACGAGAGCGCGCAGACCGGCGCCGGCAGCTCGGTCCTGCTCAGCCCGCACACCGAGGACGCCTTCCACCCCGGCCGCGCCCACCTGCTGATGCTCTGCTGCATGCGCAACCACGACCGCATCGCCACCACCGCGGCCGGCATCCGCCGCACCCGGCTCGCCGACGCCGACGTGGACGTCCTCACCCGACCGGTGGTGCCGATCCTGCCCGACGACGCCTACGCCGGGGCACAGGGCTACGCCGGCCAGGCGCCGCCCCCCGTCCCCGCCCTCTTCGCCACCGAGGACGGCCTGACCCTGCGCTTCGACCCGGCGTACACCCCGCTGGAGGAGGCCGACGGGGCGTACCGGTCCGCGTACGGCCGGCTCTCGGACGAACTGGCCCGGGTCTCGATCGCCGTGAGCCTGAGCCCCGGCGAGGTCCTGGTCGTCGACAACGACCTCGTCGTGCACGGCCGCGTCCCCTTCCGGGCCCGCTACGACGGCACCGACCGCTGGCTCAAGCGCGCCTCGGTACGCGTCCCCGGCCGCCGCACCCGCCCCGACGCCGAAGCCGGCGAGCACGGCTACGGCCAGAGCGCCCTCGAAGCACACGCGAGCTGACCATCCGTCCCGCACCCGGAGGACCGACCCATGACCGACACCACGGCCGGCACCGCTTCCGCAGCCGCTCCCGCCCCCGCCCCCGCCCCGGCCCCGGCCCCGGCCCCGGCCCCCGCGGACGACCGGCACCTGCGCGTCCTGTCCACCACCGACCTCGCCGGGATCGACATATCCCTGGCCGACGTGGTGGAGACGGTGGAGGACGCCTGCCGCACCCTCGACGCCGGCCTGTCCGACAACCCCCGCAAGCTCACGGTCACACCGCGGGACGGGCACTCCGTCTCCTACGCGATGCTCGGCCGCGACGGCTCCCGCGACGTCGTCGCCGTCAAGACCTCCTACAAACACGGCCTCGACAAGGGCCGCGAGGAGCAGCACTACTACACCGCGCTGACGCTCTACGACGACGTCACCGGCCTGCCCGTCGCGATGATGGACTGCTCCCGCATCGGCTCCCTGCGCACCCCCGCCGTCTCGGCGCTGCTGGCCCGCGAACTCGCCGCCCCGGCGGCCCGCACCGCCCTGGTCATCGGCACCGGTACCCAGGGCCGGCTCGCCCTGCCGTTCCTGCTGACCACCCTCCCGGACCTGGACCGGCTGATGCTGTCGGGTACGCACCCCGCGGGCATCGCAGCCGTCCGCGAACGGCTGCGCGCCCACTTCCCCGACCGGGACGTGGAGCTGGTCACCGACCTGCGGGCGGCCGCCGCGGACGCCGACGTCATCGTCGCCACGGCGGGCGGCCACACCCCGGCCGCGGTGGAGGCGGACTGGCTGCGGGCCGGCGCGCTGGCGGTCCTCGTCGGCCACGGGCTGGCGCCGTCCACCCTGCACGAGGCCGACCGGCTGATCGCCACGAGCGAGGCGCAGATGAACGTCACCGGCACGGACATGGCCGACGCCGATGGCGGACTCCCCACGGTGGACTGCGAGTTCCCGGCCGTCCTCGCCGGGCGGAGCAAGGGCCGGACCGGCGCCGACGAGCGGATCTTCGCCTACAACAGCGGTCTCGTCGTGACCGACATCGCCCTCGGACACCGCTTCGCCCAGCTCGCCCTCGCCCAGGGCCTGGGCACGGAGGTCGCACTGTGGGCGTGAACGGCACGACGAAGCCGGGCGGTTCCGCCGCGGGGACGGGTCCCGCCCCGACCGGTCCCGCCGCGGCCGGTCCCGCCCCGACCGGTCCCGCCCCGACCGGTTCCGCCGCGCCCCGCGCCGCCCTGCCCACCCTGCCGGCCCTGCCCGACGAGGCCACCGAACGGGTACTGGCGAGCGGACTGCTGCCCGAACTCGCCCACGCCTTCGGCGGCCCGTTCCACTTCCTGCTGCCCGAGGCCTTCGACACCAACCTGCGGGGCCTGCGGGAGGCCCTGGCCTCGGCCGGGGTCGAGGGGTTCGTGTACTTCGCGAAGAAGGCCAACAAGGCCGCCGTCTTCGTCGAACGCGCCGCGGCCGGCGGGGCCGGTGTGGACGTGGCCTCCGTGGGCGAGCTGCGCGAGGCCCTGGGCCACGGCACACGGGGCGAGCACCTCGTCGTCACCGGGCCCGCGAAGGATCCGGCTCTGCTGCACCTGGCCGTCCGGCACGGTGCGCTGATCACCGTCGACGCCCTGGACGAACTCGACGCGCTCGTCGCGCACGTCACGCTCGTCGACGGGGGGCTCGCCGGGCGGATCCGTCCGGCCCGGATCCTGCTGCGCTGCCTGCCGCCCGACCGGCCCCACAGCCGCTTCGGGCTCTCCGGGCCGGAACTGGCCACGGCCCTGGATCGTTGCGTGCGGGCCGGGGACGCCCTGCGCATGGAGGGGTTCGCCTTCCACCTCTGCAGCTACGACCTCCGCCCCCGGGCCGACCTCGCGGCCCGGCTGGTCGGCCTGTGCCTCACGGCGCGGGTGCGGGGTCTGGAGGCGAGCCGGATCAGCATCGGCGGCGGCCTGCCCGTCAGTTACACCGACGCCGAGAGCTGGCACGCCTTCCTCGACGGGCAGCACAGCGGTCACTACCACGCCGGAAAGACCTTCCACACCGGCGACTTCTACCCCTACCACTCCCCCGTCGCGGGCCCCGGGGCACTGGCCGCGCTCCTGGCCACCCGCCCCGAGGGCCACGGGCAGCCGCTGTCCCGGCTCCTGCGCGACTCCGGCGTGCTGCTGCTCCTGGAACCCGGACGCGCCCTGCTCCACCAGGCCGGAGCCACGGTCTTCCGCGTCCAGGGCGTCAAGGAACGCGCCGGCTACCGGATCCTGACCGTGGACGGCACCAGTCTGAGCCTGTCCGAACAGTGGTTCAACAGCGAGTACCTGCCCGATCCCGTCCTCCTGCCCCGGGGTCCCGGGGCCGAGCGGGGGACGTTCCCGGCGAGCGTCGGTGCGGCCACCTGTCTGGAGTCGGACCTGCTCACCTGGCGCAAGATCCCCTTCCCGGCCCTCCCCCGCACCGGTGACCTCCTCGTCTACCCCAACACGGCCGGCTACCAGATGGACTCCAACGAGTCCTCCTTCCACGACCTGGCCCTGCCCCCGAAGGTCGTCGTCGACCGGACCGGCCCGGCGCGCCCGCGCTGGCGCCTGGACCGCCACTTCACCTGACGTCCCCGCCCCGACCCTCTGGAGTCACCGATGCCCGGAGCGCTTCAGCGACCCGCCCTGGTATCCCGCGTATCCGAACTCGTCGGGTACACCCCCCTGCTGGAACTGGCCCGGACCGTTACCGGCAGCCGTCTGCTGCTGAAGCTGGAGATGTTCAACCCGACCGGCACGGCCAAGATCCGCATGGCCCGCGCCATGGTCGACGCCGCCGAGGCGGCGGGCGAACTCCGCCCGGGCGGCCGGATCGTCGAATCGACCTCGGGCAACACCGGCCTGGGTCTGGCGGTCATCGCCGCCGAACGCGGCTACGCCTTCACCGCCGTCGTGGACCACCACGCCTGCCCCGACAAGCTGCGGGGCATGAGGGCGCTGGGCACCGAGCTCGTCTACGTCGTGGACGACGGCGGCGGGGAACTCGCCACCGCGGCCCGCGAGGAACTCGCCGGGGACATGGCCCGCGGGCGGGACGACACGGTCTTCACCGAGCAGCACAACAACCCCGCCAACGGCGTCGGTTACTTCCCCGTGGCCCACGAACTGCACGAGGCCCTCGGCGGACGGATCGACGTGCTCATCGGCGCGGTCGGCACCGGCGGCGCCCTCTGCGGCACGGGCCGGGAGCTGGGGAAGCTGATGTCCGGCTTCACCGTCATCGGCGTCGAACCCAAGGGCTCCATCGCCTTCGGCGGCCCGGCCCACGACTACCACCAGTCCGGTACCGGCACCCCCGAGGGGGCCGGGATAGGCGCCCTCGTCGACTTCGACCTCATCGACGAGGGGGTCAAGGTCGGCGACGTCGAGGCCTTCGCGACCTGCCGCGCCGTCGCCCGTACCGGGCTCCTCATCGGCGGCTCCGCCGGAGGCGTCGTCCACGAGGCCCTCACCCGGCTGCCCTCCCTGCCCCCGGGAACGACCGTGGTCGCCCTCGTCAACGACGGCGGCGAGAAGTACATGGACACCGTTTTCGACGACGACTGGATGCGGGCCCGCGGCCTCCTCGACCCCGAGGCCGAAGGGGAGATCGAAGAACTGCTCACCACACTCCGCGGGAACCGGTAGACCATGCCCACCACTGTCCTCCGCGACGGCCGCGCCCTCGGCGCCCTCGCCGTGCCCCTGATCCTCACCCAGCTCGCCCAGGTCGCGCTGACCACGACCGACACCGTGATGATGGGGCTCCTGGGCACCCGCGAGCTCGCGGCCGGCGGTCTGGCCATCGTCGTCTTCAACCAGCTCCGCACCATGGGCGTCGGCCTCGTCACCTCCGTCGGCAACCGGACGGCCGCCGCGGCCGCGCGGGCCGAGCGGGCGGCCGGAGGGGGCGACGACGCCGCGGGGGCGAAGGCCGCGGACGACGAGGTGCGGGGCATCGTCCGGGCGAGCCTGGCCGTCGCCACGCTCGCCGGCGTCATCGGCGCCGTCCTCATGGTCCTCATCGGCCGGACCCTCGGCCTGCTGGGCCAGGACGCCGACGTCGTCGGCCCCGCCCGGGCGATGCTCCTCGCCCTCGCCCCCGGGCTGCTGCCCTGCCTGTGGTTCCAGGCCGTACGCCAGTTCACCGTCGGCATGCGCCGCCCGCAGGCCCTGCTGCGGATCACCATCGCCTCGGTCGCGGTCAACGCGGGCCTCGACCGGGTCCTGATCGACGGCACGTTCGGCCTGCCCAGGCTCGGCCTCACCGGTATCGGCGTCGCCACCTCGACCGTGTACCTGCTGTCCTTCCTCGCCCTCTTCGTCTCGGTGAAGCGGGACGAGCGGCTGGCACCGCTGCTGACCCTCGACCTCACCAAGGCCGACCCGGCCACCGTCAGGCAGCTGGTCGCCCTCGGCGTCCCCATCGCCGCCACCTACGGCTCCGAGGCCGGGTTCTTCTCGCTCACCGCGCTCATGGCCGGCTCCTTCGGACCCGAGGCCCTGGCCGCGCACACCGCCGTCAACCAGCTCGTCTACATCGTCTTCCAGGTCGCCGTCGGGCTCTCGCACGCGGCGTCCGTCAACGTCAGCCGCGAGCTCGCCCTCGGCCACCACGACGACGCCCGGCGCATCAAGAACACGGCGCTGGCCTGCGCCGCCGCCGTCATGGCCGTCGTCGGACTGGTCTACCTGACGGTTCCCCGGCTGGTCCTGGCACCCTTCCTGGACTCCGGTTCCGGTTCCGGCCAGGCTCCGGCCATCGCCGCCCAGCTCCTCGTCGTCGCCGCGTTCCTGCAGTTCTTCGACTGTGCGCAGAACATCGGCGTGGGGCTGCTGCGGGGCCTCGACGACACCAGGAGCGGGTTCCGCATCACCCTCGTCGGCTACTGGGCCGTCGGACTGCCGGCCTCCTGGATCCTCGCGTACGCAGGGGGCCTGGACACCCTCGGCATCTGGCTCGGCCTGCTCACCGGCCTCGCCACCACGGCCGTCCTGCTGCTGCGCCGCTACTCCCGCTCCCTCACCGCCCACGCCCTGGCCCACCCCGCACCGGCCACCTGCTGAGACCGCGGTCCCCCGGGGCCGCTCCCGGTCGCACAATGGGAGCGGGCACCGGGCCGGACGGACACGGCGGGAGGCACGTACCCAGTGGACGAACAGGAAAAGGACGCGCCGGGCGACCGCAGGCAATGGGCGGCGGCGGTGCTGGCGGGCCTGGGCGCGGCCGAGGACATCGACCGCACGCTCACCACGGCGCTCGACCCGCACCCGGACCTGCGCGCCGAGAACAGCGTCCGCAGGGCCCGCGCCGTCCACGCGGCGGCCCTGGGCCTGGGGCCCGCCGGATGCGCGGCCGCGGCCGGGATCCCGGAGCCGATGCTGGCCGGCTGGCGCGCCCACGACCCGGCCTTCGACACGGCGCTCGCCTCGGCTTCCGCCCTGGCCGAGGCGCACCGGGTCGGGGCCCCGGGCAAGGTCGGCGGTTTCGGGCTGCGCCTGCTGCTCCAGTCCGTGGCCAAGGGGGTGCACGCCGGGACCGCCGCGGCGATCGTGGGCCTGCGTTCCGACCAGCTGCTGCGGCTGCGCCGGGCCAACCCGCAGGTGTCGGCGCTCCTCGACGCGGCCGTCCAGCAGGCGAGGGGCCTGCGCGGGAACGACCGCCGGCCCCGGCGCGGTCACGCCTACCGGCTTGTGCACGTCAGCGACGCCGTACCCCCGGAGGAGACGGCGCAGCGCTGAGGAAACGGCAGGACGGCCCGGCGGCCCGGCGGCCCGGCGTCAGGGACGGCGGCGCGGCTTGCCGCGCTTGGCGGCCTTGGGTGCGGCGGAGCCGCCGCGGGGGTTCTTGCCGGACGTCTTCCCCGTCGCCTTGCCGCCCGCGCCGGCGCCCGGCTTCGCTCCGGTCCGGCCCGCGCCCGACTTGCCCGCACCCGACTTGGCCGCACCCGACTTGGCCGCACCGGCCTTGCGCTGCTTGGGCTGGGGCGGCGTCGGCGGACGGCCGCGGGTGCTGTTCACGGTCCGTCCCCGGACGATGCCGATGAACTCCTCCACCAGATCGGTGGTCCGCTCCTCGGGCCAGGACAGCGCGATGCGCGACTCGGGGGCGTCGGTGACCGTCCGGTAGGTGAGGTCCTTGCGGTGGTGCAGGCGGGCGAGGGACTGCGGAACGACGAGGACGCCGATGCCCGCGGCCACCAGCTCGATCGCGTCCGCCGTCGTGGCCGGGCGTTCGAAGGCGGGACGGCCCGGGAGGGTCTCCCAGCCGAGGACGTCGTCGAGGGGGTGCAGCACGATCTCGTCGGCCAGGTCCTCGGTCGACACCTCCTCCACGGCGGCCACCAGGTGGTCCTTCGGGATCACCACCACGGTCGTCTCGGTGTAGAGGGGAATCGCGCTGAGGTCCGCCCGGTCAACGGGCAGCCGCACGAATCCGGCGTCGGCGCCGCTGCCGCGCAGCGTGTCGAACGCCTCGGCGGCGGACACGCCCACGAGGGTCAGCGGGACGTCGGGCAGCCGCTCGTTCCAGATCCGCACCCACTTCGTGGGCGTCACTCCCGGGACGTAGGCGAGCCGGAACGAAGGGGGTACATCCGAGCCTGTCACTCCGCCAGGTTACCGGTCGTGGTCGGAGGTAGCGCACACGCTCGATACCCTTGACACCATGACCTCGCACCAGAGCACCCAGACGATGAAGCCCGCGACCGCGGCCAAGAAGCTGGGTGTGTACCTCGAAGCCACCCCCGCAGAGTTCCAGGAGGGTGTGGTTTCGCGCTCCGAGCTGAACGCACTCCAGTCCGAGCCGCCCGCGTGGCTGGTGGAGCTGCGCCGCAACGGCCCTCACCCGCGGCCCGTCGTCGCGGCGAAGCTCGGCGTGTCCATCGCCGGTCTCGCGCGCGGCGGGGTCACCGAGGCCCTGACCACGGAGCAGATCGAGGCCATCAAGCAGGACGACCCCGAGTGGCTCCAGAAGGAGCGCGCCACTCAGGCCGACGTGCGCAAGGAAGCCGTGCGCATCAAGGAGAAGAACGCCCAGAAGGCGCAGAAGCAGGCGGGCGACTCCCAGTAGCGGGCCCCCGGGGGCGCGGGACGCCGGCGGCGTCCGCCGAAAATCCGGTGCCCACGGAGCCCCCGGCCGCAAGACTGGCCCGATGATCACATCGGATGCCAAGAAGGACCTTCAGATCTACCTCCAGGACGCCCGCGAGGTCCTGCTGTGGAAGCTCGACGGACTCTCCGAGTACGACCTCCGCCGGCCCGTGACCCCGACGGGAACCAATCTGCTGGGGCTGGTCAAGCACGCGGCCGGCGCCGAGGCCCTGTACTTCGGAGCCGGCTTCGGGCGGCCCTTCGAGGCGACGGGGTTGTGGATCACCGGCGACGCCGAACCCAACGCGGACCTCTGGGCCACGGCCGACGAGACCCGTGAGCAGATCACCGGCCTCTACCGCGCGGCCTGCGCGCACGCGGACGAGACGATCCGGGCGCTCGACCTCGACGCCGTGGGCAGGGTGCCCTGGGGGGCCCGCAACGAGGTGACCCTCCACCACAGCCTCGTCCACATGATCGCCGAGACCGACCGGCACGCCGGGCACGCGGACGTCCTACGGGAGCTCATCGACGGCACCACCGGCCTGCGGACCGGGAGCGAGAGCCTGCCGGAGCGCGACGCCGCCTGGTGGGAGGCCCACCGGGCCCGGGTCGAGCGGGCGGCCCGGGAGGCCGGCCGCCTCGACGGCTCGGCGCCCTGAGCACGGCCCGCCCGGCACCCCGCGGGGCGCGGCGGCTCAGCCGGGCGGTGCGACCAGCCCCGCCTCGTAGGCCGTGATCACCAGCTGGACCCGGTCCCGGGCGCCCAGTTTGCCGAACAGCCTCGCCACGTGGGCCTTGGCCGTGGCCACGGAGATGAACAGCTCCTCGGCTATCTCGGTGTTCGACAGGCCCCGCCCGACCAGGACGAGGACCTCCCGCTCCCGGTCGGTCACCCCCGTGAGCGGGCGCTCCGGCCTCCGCGGCGGCCGCGCTCCGGCCCCGGCCTGCGGACCGCGGACGAAGTCCGCGATCAGCCTGCGCGTGACCCCGGGGGCGATCAGGGAGTCCCCGGCGGCCACGACCCGGATGGCGGCGAGGATGTCGTCCAGGGCCATGTCCTTGACCGCGAACCCGCTCGCACCCGCGCGCAGCGCCCCGTAGACGTGTTCGTCCTCGTCGAAGGTGGTCAGGACGAGGATCCTGGGCGCGCCCGGCCGCGCGGTGATCCGCCGGGTGGCCTCGATGCCGTCCATGCCCGGCATCCTGATGTCCATCACCACCACGTCGGGGACGTGTTCGGCCGCGAGCGCCACGGCCTCCGCGCCGGTGCCGGCCTCGGCCACCACCTCCAGATCGGCGGTGTCGGCGATGAGCACGCGCAGCCCGGAGCGCACCAGCGGCTGGTCGTCGACGAGCAGCACGCGTACGGGACCGGTCACCGGGCCGCCTCCGTCCGCACGGCGGGCAGCGGCAGCTCGGCCGCGACGCGGAAGCCGCCCTCGGGGCGGGGTCCGGCGCTGAAGCGGCCGTGCAGCAGGCTGACCCGTTCGTACATGCCGGTGATGCCGAAGCCGCTCTTCCCGGCGCGCGCGGACACCCCCCGGCCGTCGTCCAGGACCTCCACGCGCAGTTCCTCCGCCGAGAAGTCGAGGCCCACCCGGGCTCGGACACCGCCGCCCGCGTGCCGGACCACGTTCGTCAGCGCCTCCTGCACGATGCGGTACACCGACAGGTCGATGTCCGGCGGGAGGTCGCGCCGCTCGCCCGTGGTGCGTACGTCGACCCGTACCCCGGAGTCGGCCAGCGAGGCCGTGAGGGCGTCGAGGTCGGCCAGGCCGGGGGCCGGCCCCGTCGGGGCGTGGCCGCCCTCCTCGTCGGGCTGGGCCCGGCGCAGGGCGACCAGGGTCCGGCGCAGGCCCGCCAGGGTCTCGCGGCTGGTGGTCTCGATGGCGTCGAGGGCCTTGCGGGCCTCGGCCGGCTGGGTCTCGATGACCCGGCTGCCGACCCCCGCCTGGATGGCGATCACGCCGATGCTGTGGGCGACCATGTCGTGCAACTCCCGGGCTATGCGCAGACGTTCGGCGGTGAGGGCCTCGGACACCTCCGACTCGCGCAGTTCGGCGCGGTGTTCGCGGCGCTCGCGCAGCAGCAGACCGGCCGTGCCGCAGGCGCCCAGCGTCAGGAGGGTGACGAGCAGGTTGCCGGTCACCTCGTACGGGCCGTGGGCCAGGCCGGCGACGGCCGGCAGTTCCACCAGCACCACGGCGGCGCCCGCGACGGCCGCGGCCCGGCGGGTGCGGGTGGCGACGGCGATCCCGAAGACGATGGCCACGGGAACGTAGACGAGGTGGCGGTCGGTCGTCAGGTCGCCCCGCTGCGCCCCGTAGGCCACGACCGTGGCGGCGGTCAGGGTGAGGGCCAGGGCCGCGAGGGGCCGGCGCCGCAGCAGGCCCGCGAGCAGGCTGAGCCCCAGGGTCAGGACGCCGGCCCTCAGCAGTCCGGTGGCGTCGGGGGTCCCGCCGACGAGCAGCAGCGCGGTGAACGCGTAGAGGAGCGCCCCGCCCCAGTCCAGGAGGGCGGAGCCGCGTGCACGGCCTGTCGTCGGCGGAGCGCTCCGCGTTGTTCTGTCCATGTCGCGACAGTAACGGGCGCCTCCCGCCCGGGCATCGGCCCCGGGGCGTACGCCCCCGGGCGGGGCCCGCTTCGCTGAAACCCGTTCGGCCGTGCGGCGTTAGAAGGGCGGAGCGGAGCGGGCGCACGAGCCCCGCGCCGGTCGGGCCCTTGTCCATACGAGTGCGACGAACGAGTACGAGGAGCGAGATGAACCAGCCGACGCAGGCCGGACCCGGCCGCAGGAGACTGGCGGCCCACTGCCGGAGGATCGCCGAGGACCCGTCCTTCGGGATGGCCGTCTTCGTCGTGATCCTGCTCAACGCCGGGCTGATGGGCGCCGAGACCTACAGCGGGCTGGCCGACGCGCACCGCAGGGTCCTGCAGCTGGCGGAGAGCGGCTGCCTGACCCTGTTCACCCTGGAGATGCTGCTGCGCCTGGGCGCGTACGCGGACCGGCCGAAAGCATTCTTCCGGGATCCCTGGAACATCTTCGACCTGCTGATCGTCGCCTCGGCCTTCCTGCCGTTCCTGCGCGAGAACACCACCGTGCTGCGGCTGCTGCGGCTGGCCCGCGTGCTGCGCACCGCCCGGTTCCTGCCCCACCTGCGGATCCTGCTGCTGGCCGTCGGGCGCAGCCTGCCGGGCACGGCCAGCTTCCTGTTCGTCGGGGCGCTGGTGCTCTACGTGTACGCGATGGTCGGCTGGGTCTGCTTCGCGCAGTCCGACCCGGGCCACTACGGGTCGATCGGGCGGGCCATGCTCACCCTGTTCCTGCTGACCACCCTGGACGGCCTGACCGATGCCGTCCGGGCCGGTCTGGAGATCTCCCGGTTCAGCATCGTGTACTACGCCTCCTACGCGCTGCTCGCCTCCTTCGTGCTGGTCAACGTCCTGATCGGCGTGGTGCTCAACTCGCTGGACGAGGCGCGCGAGATGGAGGAGGCCGAAGCCCGGGCCCGTGAGCGCGCGGCGAACGACACGGATCCGGCCGACGAGGTCCGCGACCGGATCGTCGCGGCCCGTCTCGCCCTGGACGACCTGGAGGCGAGCCTCTCCCAGCTCCGCGCCACCCCGGCACCCCTCCCGGAACACGAGCGGGAACGCCGGCTCGAATCGGCCGTCTAGACGACCCGATGGCGAGGCCCTCGAAGGTCCGCCGCCCTGTCGTCCCGGGTGGAGCCGGCCTTCGAGGGTGTCGTCGGGCGACTCGACCGGCGCCCGGCCGTCGCGTTCCCCCGATCTCGTCGTCGGTCGGCGCGTACATTGCGATCACGAGGGGGCCGGGGCAGCACAGGGGGGAGACGGTCGTGGCGGAATGGGACGGCAGGACCGCGTTGGTGACGGGCGGCTCGCGCGGGATCGGGCGCGCGGTCGCCCTGCGGCTCGCCGCCGAGGGGGCGCTGGTCGCGGTCCACTACGGCGGCGACCGGGCGGCCGCCGCGCAGACCGTGGCGCTGATCGCCGAGGCCGGCGGCCTGGCGTTCGCCGTGCAGGCCGGGTTCGGCGAGAGCGGTGCGGTGGACCGGTTGTTCGAGCAGCTCACAGCCGGGCTGGCCGACCACGGCGCCGAGGGCCTCGACATCCTGGTCAACAACGCGGGCATCCACTCGGTCGGTTCGATAGGGCAGCTCACCGAGGAGGAGTTCGAACGCCTGCTCGCGGTCAACGTGCGCACGCCGGTCTTCGTGATCCAGCGGGCGTTGCCCCTGCTGCGGGACGGCGGGCGGATCGTCAACATCGGCTCGGCGGCCACCCGGATCGCGAACCCCCTCCAGATCGGCTACACCGTCACCAAGGCGGCCCTGGCCGCCCTCGGCCCCTCGCTCGCCAACGAGCTGGGCCGGCGCGGGATCACCGTGAACACGGTCGAACCCGGCGTGGTACTGACCGACATGACCGCCGGGTGGACCGGCGCTCCCGAGGCGGTGGCCGGACTCGAATCGATCACCGCGCTCGGACGGATCGGCGAGCCGGGGGACGTCGCGGACGTGGTGGGGTTCCTGGCGGGCCCGCAGGGCCGCTGGGTGACCGGCCAGACCATCGACGTCTCCGGCGGCACCTACCTCGGCCCGATCACGGGCGGGTGATCCGCCGCCCGGGGCGGGTACCGGCGCGTTGACCTCGGACCGGGCGGGGCGGAACTTCGGATCCACTCGTCCGGCCGCGGCCCCCCGCCGGGGCCCGCCGGGATGTGACGGAAGTCTGACGGACGGCCGCCGCGCCTGGTGTCCGGGACCGTACCGGTGGTCGAATCGTCGGGTGAGCACGGATACGCGTACGCAGGACCCCGACGGGCACGGTGCCCCCGTCGGGCGGCGGCTGCTCCTCGGCACCGTCGCCGCCGGCGCCGCCGCACTGGTCGCCGCGCCCGCCCTGCGCCGGGGCGTGGAGGCCGGACTGGGGGCGGCCGCCGACCGGGATCCGACCGGTCTGACCGGGCTGCTGCCGAACGGCGGCGGTTTCCGGTACTACTCGGTCGCCGCGTCCGTGCCGGAGCGCGGAGCGGCCGACTACCGGCTGCGCGTCGACGGCCTGGTGGAGCGGCCGATGACCTACGACCTGGCCGCGCTGCGCCGGCTGCCGCAGACCCGGGTGGTGCGCGACGTGCAGTGCGTGACCGGCTGGCGGGTCCCCGGTACCTCCTTCGAGGGCGTCCCGGTGATGCGCCTGCTCGACGCGGCGGGGGTGCGGCCCGAGGGCCGGGCCATCCGGTTCACCTGCTTCGACGGGACGTACACCGAGAGCCTCACCCTTGCGCAGGCGCGGCGCGACGACGTCATGGTGGCCCTGAGCATGCAGGACCGGCCGCTGGAGCACAGCCACGGCGGGCCGGCCCGGCTGTACGTGGCGCCCATGTACTTCTACAAGTCGGCGAAGTGGCTCTCGGGCATCACCGTGACCCGCGAGGCCGAACCCGGCTACTGGGAGGAGCTCGGTTATGACGTGGACGCCTGGGTCGGCCGGTCGAACGGACGCGACGATGCCCCGACCGTCTGAGGCCCGGCCGTCCGGCCCGGCCGAGCGGGTGCAGCGGTTCACCCGGGCCGAGCGCTGGGTGCACCGGGCCACGGCCGCCCTCATGGGGGTCTGCCTGGTCACCGCCGGCTGCCTGTACCTGCCGCCGCTCGCCGAGCTGGTCGGGCGCCGGCACCTGGTGGTCACGGTCCACGAGTGGGCCGGTCTGGCGCTGCCCGTGCCCGTCCTGCTGGGGCTCGCCTCGCGCGCCTTCCGGACCGACCTGCGGGTGCTGAACCGCTTCGGCCCGCACGACCGGGTCTGGCTGCGCTCCGCACTGCGCCGCCGGGGCCCGCGCCCGGCCGGGAAGTTCAACGCCGGGCAGAAGCTCTGGGCGGCCTGGCTCGCCGGGGCGGTGCTGGTGATGCTGGGCACCGGGCTGCTGATGTGGTTCACCCGRCTCGCGCCGCTGCTGTGGCGGACCGGCGCCACCTTCGTCCACGACTGGCTGGCCCTGGCGCTGGGCGTCGTACTGGCCGGGCACATCGGCAAGGCCCTGGGCGATCCGGAGGCCCGGCGCGGGATGCGCACCGGTTTCGTCGGGCGGTGGTGGGCCGACGCCGCGCATCCGCTGTGGCGGCCCGGGGACTGAGCCCCCGCCGTTCGGGCGGGGGCCGGCCCGGGTCAGCCTCCGTCGCGGACGGCGACGATGCCGTTGAACACGCCGACGTAGGCGGTGCCGTCGGGACCGAGGGTGATCGGCGCCCAGTTGTTGTCGTACAGCGGCCCGGTTCCCGTCAGCTGCCGCCAGCGGCGCTCACCGGTGCGGAAGTCCACCGCGGTGAGGTACCAGGCGTCGATGCCCCAGGAGTTGGGCTCCTTCTCGTAGAAATAGAGCAGCCCGTTGCCGGTGGAGAGCTTGGGGACGACGGAGGGCGAGCGGATCGCGCTCTGCCACACCGTGTCGCAGCCGCTGCCGTCGGCGCGGACGTCGATGCGGCTGACGCCGCCGGTGACCGACTTGCCGAGGAGCAGCGAGGTGGGGTTCTCGTAGCCGTAGTTGTTCTCGACGACGATGCTGTTGCCCCAGGTGATCAGGGAGTTGTCGGTGGTCGAGGCGCCGGAGCCGAAGACGGGCACCTTGCAGACCAGCCGCCGGTCGGCGGGGACGTCCGCGCCCCGCCGGTAGACGAGGACGTTCATCCGGTCGTCGGCGTTGTCGGTGATGGCGACGTAGCCGTTGCCGAAGAGGTCCGGGGTGGTGCCCGAACCCTGGTTCACGGAACCGGGCTTGGTGCCGGTCCCGCGGTCGTACGTCTGGCGCCACTGGGCCTCGGGGGTGCCGTCGGCGGTGGCGCGGAAGCTGTAGAGCGCGTGGTCGGTGACGATGGAGACCCCGTCCTCGGCGACCGAGAAGGAGTTCTGGATCTCCTCGCCCTCCAGGCGGATCGAGCGGATCGCGCCCGTGCCCGGGTCGACGGTGCCGACGCGGCCCTGCCGGGTGACCCACCAGATGCGGCCGTTCCAGTCGGGCATGACGGAGGTGACCGGGTCGCAGGTGCCGCTGGGCCACAGGTTGGTCCAGCTGACGCAGTCGTGGGGCACCTGGCCGGTGAGGTCCCAGTCGTTCTCGACGGTGAACTTCCAGCTGCCGTCGGGGTTCTGGCCGTGGGCCAGGCGCAGGACGTGCTGGCGGGAGTCGGCCAGTACGGCCCGGTCCTGGTCGTCCAGGTAGAAGTAGGCGCCGCCGGAGGTGTCCTTGAAGATCTTCGCGAAGTCGAGGGAGGTGATCGCCTCGACCGTCGAAGAGCGCTGCGGGAGCTGGTACTCCGCGAGCGTGGCGAGCGTACGGGGCTCCAGGAGCTTGACCTTGAAGCCGGAGAAGGTGCCGCAGACGGTGACGAGCCGGCCGCCCGCGTCGAAGGTGGCGGTGGCGCACTCACCGCCGAGGGCGGCGATCTTCTCGCTGGTGACCTGCGGGTTCCTGCCGAGCGGGCCGGACCAGGGAGAGGTGGCGCTGCCGGCCGCGTCGGAGTGCATGCCGCTGCGGCCGTTGGGCGCGAGGAAGGGGTGCTGCGGCGGGGCTTCGCCGGGCAGCGGCGCCTCGGCGGCGGGGCTCCCCTGGTAGTGGCTGACCAGGCGGTGGCCGGGAGCCTTGGGGATCTCCTCGGCATGGGCCGGGGAGATCCCGCCGATCACCGTCAGGGCGGCGACGGCGGGGGCCACGGCGCAGTTCAGCGCTCTTCGGAACATCCGGTCGTCCTCCTTGTTCCATCGTGTTGTTGACATTGCGTCTGACATCGCGCCGCCGCCCGACGCTAGAGCGCACTGTCCGAGGAGTCCATGGATGATCCGGATGATTCACGTGGGCGCAACAGTCGATCATCCGTCCGCGATGTCGCTCCAGTGGGCCGTACGGTCGCACCACCGGCCGAGCAGCACCGGATCGTGGCCCACCGCGAGCAGTCCGGCTCCGGTCTCCCTCCGGTACTCCTCCACCACCGCGACCAGGGCCGCCGTGGTGGAGGCGTCGAGCATCGCGGTCATCTCGTCGCAGACCAGCCAGCGCGGCCGCAGCACCAGTGCGCGGGCCACGCAGGCGCGTTGCAGCTGCCCGTCGCTGACCTCGTGGGGGCGCCGGGCGAGGAGGTCCGGGCCGAGGCCGACCCGCTCGGCCAGTTCGGCGACGGTCGCCCGCGCCCCGGCCCCGCGGCCCGTTGCCCGAAGCGGCTCCGCGACGAGGTCGCGCAGTCTGAGGCGGGGGTCCGCGGCGAGCCTGGGCTGCTGGAAGACGAGGCCGACCTCGGTGCGCAGGGAGCGCGGGGCCCGGTGCCGGAAGCCGGTCACGGTGCGGCCGCCGAGGACCACCGTCCCCCGGTCGGGCCGGTGCAGCAGGGCGGCGACCCGGGCCAGGGTGGACTTGCCACAGCCGCTGGGCCCGAGCAGCCCGAGGGCCTCGCCGGGGCGCAGCGCGAGGTGTGCGTCGCGGACGACGGGCCGGCGGCGGTCGTAGCCGGCGGTGATGCCCCGGAGCTCAAGCACGGTGGCAGACCACCCCTTCGGTCGGCGGGGGCCGCACGGCCCGGCAGGTGGCGTCGGCCAGGGCGCAGCGGGCGGCGAAGGCGCAGCCGGGCGGCAGGTCGCCGAGTTCGGGCGGGGCTCCGGGGATCGGGGTGAAGGCGCGCTCGGGGAGGGCGTCGAGCAGGCCGCGGGCGTAGGGGTGGCGGGGGGCGGGTGCGCCGAAGAAGGCTTCGGCGGGGGCGAGTTCCACGATCCGGCCCGCGTACATGACGGCGACGGTGTCGGCGACGCGCCGGGCCGCGGCCAGGTCGTGGGTGATCATCAGCAGGGCCCGGCCGGCGTCCCCGGTGTGGGCGCGCAGTTCGTCGACGGTGCGGTCGACGAGGTCGCGGTCGAGGCCGGTGGTCGGCTCGTCGGCGAGGAGCAGGGGGGCGTCCCCGACGAGCGCGAGGGCGGTGGCGGCGCGCTGGGCGAGGCCGCCGGAGAGTTCGTGGGGGTGGTGGTCGAGGTGGTCGGCGGGGAAGGCGGCCCGCGCGGCGGCGGTCTCGGCGGCCGCCCGCAGCCGCGCCTTCCCGCCCTGCGGGGCGAGCAGTTCCCGGACGGTCTCCTGGAGGTGGGAGCGGACGGTGCGGACCGGGGTGAGGTGCGCGGCGGGGCTCTGCGGGACCAGGCCGACGCGTCGGCCGCGGACGGTGCGGGCCAGGGTCCTCTCGTCGGCGGCCAGCAGGTCGAGGCCGTCGGCGAGCCGGGCCGACCCGGCGGTCTCGGCGTTGCCGGGGAGCAGGCCGAGGAGCGCGGAGCCGAGGACGGACTTGCCGCAGCCGCTCTCGCCGACTAGCGCGAGGCAGCTGCCGGGGCCCAGCTCGAAGGCGGCGTCGGTGACGGCCTCGACGTGACGTCCGCCCCGCATCCGGAAGCGGACGCTGAGCCCCTCCACGCGCAGGACGGGGGACGGACGCCCGGCGGGCGGGGGTGCGGGGTGGGGGCTCACAGGGTCAGCTCCGAACGGCGCCGGGGGTCGAGCCGGTCGCGCCAGGCACCGGCGAGCCCGGCGAGGGCCAGGGTGGGGACGATGAGCAGCAGCCCGGGAAAGAGGGTGGGCCACCAGTCGCCGGCCAGGAGCGGGCCGCGCGCGTCCTGTACGAGGGTGYCGAGGCTGGCCTGGCGGGCGGGCAGGCCGAGGCCGAGGAAGGACAGGGCGGACTCGTGCCACATGGCGTGCGGGATCATCAGCACCGCGGCCAGCCCGGCCCGGGGCAGCACCCCGGGCACCAGGTGGCGTACGGCGACCCGCCACCGCGAGGCGCCGCCGGAGACGGCCGCGTCCACGTACGGGCGCCCGCGCAGGGAGAGCACCTCGGCACGCACGATCCGGGCGGTGGACAGCCAGTGGGTCAGCGCCACGGACACCACCACGGGCCAGACGCCGGGCCGGAACAGGGCCACGACGAAGATGCCGAGCAGCAGGTGCGGGACCGAGGAGAGGGCGTCGACGCCGCGCATGACGAGCCGGTCGGTCCAGCCGCCCAGCGCTCCCGCGGCCGCGCCCACCGCCGTACCGAGCACGGTCGCGGCGAGCGCCGCCACCAGGCCGACCAGCAGGGAGACGCGCAGCCCGTAGACGCAGCGCAGCAGCAGGTCGCGGCCCAGGTCGTCGGTGCCGAAGGGGTGGTGCCGGGACGGTGGCAGCAGCTTCGCGGAGAGGTCGACGGCCTGCTGGTCGAGTTGCGCCAGCGGGGGCACCAGCAGGACGGCCAGGGCGAGCAGGGCCAGCACGCCCGCCGAGGCGCGCAGGCGCAGGGTGCGGGTGGAGCGGCGGTCCGGCCCGTGACGACGCCACTTCACGGGGCCCGCGGGGGCGCCGGGGGCCACGCCCGCGGGGCCGCCGGTCGCGGGGAAGCCGGTCTCGGGGACGCCGGTCTCGGGGACGCCGGTCTCGGGGACGCCGGTCTTGCCGGAGAGGTCAGCCATCGAAGCCCACCCTCGGGTCCGCCAGCCCGTACAGCAGGTCGGACAGCAGGTTCCCGGCCAGCACCGCGGCGGTGGCCAGGACGGTCAGGGCGGCCAGCAGCGGGAAGTCCACCGAGGTGGCGGCTTGGACGGTGGCGGCTGCGATGCCGGGCCAGCTGAACACGGTCTCCACCAGCAGGGCCCCGGTGATCAGCTCCGGCACACGGGAGCCGATGAGCGTGAGCACGGGGAGCATCCCGGAGCGCAGCCCGTGTCCGAGCAGGACCCGCCGCTCGGACAGGCCCCGCGCCCGGGCCCCGCGTACGGGGTCCTCCTCCAGCGCGTCGGCCACGCCCTGGCGCACGTAGAGGTAGAACCAGGGCATGTGGGAGAGGCCGAGGACCAGCGCGGGCAGCACCAGGTGCGAGGCGACCTGACCGGCGGTGACGGTGTCGGCGGCGTCGGTGAGTCCGCCGGACGGCAGTGCGCCGAGGCGGACCGCGAACAGCCAGACGGCCAGCAGCCCGAGCCAGAAGGCGGGGGCCGCCTCCAGGACGTAGGCGAGGGCGGTGGCGACCCGGTCGAGGGCGCCGCCCCGGCGGCGGGCGGCGAGCACGCCGAGGGCCGTGGCCGGCAGCAGGGCCACGGCGAAGGCGCAGCAGGCGAGCAGGGCCGACCAGCCCAGGCGTCCGGTGATGACGTCGGCGACGGGCTGGCGCAGGACGGCGGAGGTGCCGAGGTCTGCGGTGAGCGCGGAGGTGAGCCAGTCCCACCAGCGCGCGGTGAACGGCCGGTCCACGCCGAGGTTGGCGCGCAGCTGGTCGAGTTCGGCCTGTGAGGCGGTCAGGCCCGCGGTGCCGGCATAGGCCTTGACGGGGTCGAAGGGGGACAGGGCGGCGGCGGCGAAGACGCCGAAGGTGACGAGGAGCAGGACGGGGGCGGCGAACAGGGTCCGCCGCCCGGCCATGCGCGCCATCGGCCCCCAGGGGAGACCGCGGGTCACTGCTGCTTCGGCTTCCAGTGCTCGACGTTCCACCAGGGGCCGGAGCCGAGGCCGTGGTCGTGGGGTTCGACCTGGGTGGTGGGGCCGTCCCAGCGGTCGTTCACGACGTAGAGGTGGTCGATGTGGGTGAGGAAGACGTAGCCGGGGTTCTTGACGAGCTCGCGCTGCACGGTGTCGTACGCGGTCGCGCGGGCGGCCGGGTCGCCGCTCCTGCGGGCGTCGGCCAGCGCCCGGTCGACGACCGGGTTGTCGTACCCGGCCATGTTGTTGAAGCCGTCGCCCGCGAGGGAGGAGGTCAGCAGCGGGTACTGGTCGAAGTCGGGGTCGGCCGGGGAGCCGCCGCCGGCGAGGACGGCGTCGGTCTTCATCCGGGGTTCGATGACCTCCCAGGTCCCGGCCTCGGTCGTGACCTCGACGCCCGCCTTGCGGGCGTCGGAGGCGAAGGCCAGGGCGTGGTCCTGGCGGATCTTGTCGCCGGTGGTGTACCAGAGCGGGAAGGAGGCGCGGACCCCGTCCTTGACGCGGACGCCGTCCGCGGCGGGCTTCCAGCCGGCGTCGTCGAGGATCCTCTTCGCCCGGTCGGGGTCGTGGGCGCGTTCCGTGCCGGGCGTGAACCAGGGGCTGTCGGTGGGCACCGGGCCGTGGGCGGCCTTGCCCGCGCCGTCCAGGAGTTTGTCGACCATGGCCGCGCGGTCGACGGCGATGTCCAGGGCCTGCCGGACGGCCGGGTCGCCGGTGACCGGGTGGTGCGTCGGGAGGGTGACGTCGCGGTAGTCGAAGGTCTTCGCGGCGAACGTCCTGCGCGTGCGGTCCCCGGCGAAGCCGGCGGCCAGGTTCGGGGGCAGGATCGCGGCGTCCAGCTCGCCGGAGCGCAGCCGGGTGGCGCGTACGTCGTCGTCCTTGATCACGGCCATCGTGAACTTCTTCACGGCGGGCTCGCCGCCCCAGTAGGAAGGGTTGGCCCTGAAGGAGATCTTCTCGCCCTTCGACCAGCCGGTGAGCACGTACGGTCCGGTGCCGACGGGCCGGGTGGTGAACCCGCCGCTGTTGACGTCCTGCTTCCCGGCGACGTGCTCCGGGGCGATGGGCAGGACGGTGCGTTCGGCGAAGGGGGCGTAGGGGTACTTGAGGGTGAAGACGACCTGGTCCGGGCCCTGTGCGGTGACGCTGTCGATCGCGTCGAGTTCGGTCTTGGAGGCGTTGTTCGTCGCCGGGTCCAGGATGGTCCGGTAGGTGAACTCGACGTCGGCGGCCGTGAAGGGCTCCCCGTCGCTGAACTCCACGCCCTGGCGCAGCCGGTACGTGTACGTGCGGCCGTCGGCGGAGACCTCGGGCAGGGCCTCGGCAAGGGCGGGCCTGAGCTTCCTGTCCGCGTCGTGGGTGAGCAGCCCGTCGAAGATCTTGGAGTTGCCGTCCTTGCCGTAGCCCAGCAGCGGGCTGAGGCTCTCCGGCTCGGTCGCGATGCCGACCACGGCGGAATCGGCCGGCCGGGCCGGTCCCGAGGGGTTCGCGCAGGCCGTCACGCCCGTGATGAGTGCGGTGGCGAGCGCGGCTCCGGTCGCTCCCCGTACTGTCCGGGCCGTCATGCTGTGCACATCCCTGTTTACGGTCATCTGTTATTGCAAAGAGATCGCAATAATGTCAGACGGGTTCAGAAGAAGACGAATCCGGCCACACCACCCCTCTCGGGACTCCCTGTCACCCCCGGCCGCCGGCCGCCCGCGGCACGGGTCTTGCCCGGTCGGCGCCGCGCGTGCCATATATGTCTAGACCTTTACGAGGTCACCGTGGCAAGGAAGCGCAGGAAGGCCCCCCGTGCGACGCACCGCTCCCCCGCACCCCCTCCCCCTGGCCCTCGCGCTCTGCCTGGCGGCCGGCGCGCCGGCCGGGTGCGGCTCCGGCGACACCCGCCCCCCGCACACACCCGCCGGGGTCACCGCCCAGGCGGGCAGCGCCACTTCGGTCCACGTGATGTGGGAGTCGGCGGCGCCCGCCGACCGGGTCACCGCCTACCAGGTCTTCCGGGCCGGACAACTGGTCCGGGAGCTGCCGGCCGACCGGACGATGGTGGACGTGACCGGTCTCGCGCCCCGGACGGCCTACGAGTTCACCGTGCGCGCCCGCGACGCCGCCGGGAACCGCTCCGCCCCCAGCGCGCCCGCACGGGCCACCACCCCGGCGGCGAGGGCCGAGGACCACGCGGCCCCCACCGCCCCGCCCGCCACCAACGGCCGCGCCGAGGGCCCCCGGACGGTCCGGCTCGACTGGAGCCCGGCCACGGACGACACGGGCGTGACCGCCTACGACGTCTACCAGGGCGGCACCCGCATCCACACGGCCGGCCCCGCCGAGCGGGGCACCTCGCTGACCGGCCTGCAGCCGGGCACCGCCTACTCCTTCACCGTCCGCGCCCGGGACGGGGCCGACAACTCCTCACCCGACGGCCCCGCCGTCGCCGTGACCACCCCGGCCGACCCCGCCCAGGCCCCGGACACCGCGCCCGGCGCCTTCACCGCGGCCGCTTCCCCCGGCGCGGTCGACCTGAGCTGGAACCCGCCGGACACGGGACGCCCCACGAGCGAGTACCAGCTCTACGTCAACGACCGGCCCGTCACCGTCATCCAGTTCGGGGCCGCAGCCGTACCGGCCGGCCGGGCCTCCTACCGGCTCACCACCGCCGAACCGGCCGGCACCGCCTGGACCCTGAAACTCCGGGCCCGCCTGCCCGACGGCAACTGGGGAGCCTTCTGCCAGGAGCGCCGGATCACCCTCGCCGGCTGAGGCGGACGACGTCGGCCGGCCCGCCGTCACCCGCACGGCGCACGGCGATCCGAAGCGAACGGCCGTGCCGTGAAAGAAGATCGCGCACAATACATCCGTGTTCGGTGAGTACTCGGTCAACGACAATCAGGCAGACTCCGCGGGTGTCGGCCCTGCGCCAGACTCTGGCGCCGTGCCGGGAAATCTGCCGCCGGACGTGGCGGGCTTCGTCGGCCGGGAGGGTGAAATCGCCCTGCTCGACCGCCTGTTGGGCGAACGAAGACTGATCACCCTGACCGGGGTCGGCGGCGTGGGCAAGTCCCGCCTCGCCCGGCGCTCCGCCGGCCGGGCCACGGCCCGGCGCGACGGGGTCTGGTGGGTACAGCTCTCGCCGCTGCGCGACCCCAGACTGCTCACCACCACGGTGGCCCAAGCCGTCGGTCTCGCCGACCACTCCGCGCAGCCCCTCGACGAGGAGCTGTGCGCGTGGATGGCCGACAAGGAGATCCTCCTCGTCCTCGACACCTGCGAACACCTCGTCTCCGAGGTGCGTCACCTGGCGGGCGAACTCCTGCAGTCCGCCCCGGGCCTGACGGTGCTGGCCACCTCCCGGGAGCGACTGGGCTCCCCCGGCGAGCGGGTGGTCGAGGTCCGCCCCCTGCCCTCCGAGGGCCCCGACAGCGACGCCCTGGCCCTCTTCCGGGCCCGCGCCCTGGCCGCCGCCCCGGAGGCCTCCGCCGCCGTCTTCGCGGACCCGGACCGCACCCGCACCGCCGCCGAGGTCTGCCGCCGCCTGGACGGCATCCCGCTCGCCCTGGAACTGGCGGGCGCCCGGCTGCGGTTGTGGACGCTGGAGCAGATGGCGCAGCGTCTGGGCGCCCGCTTCGAGGTGCTCGCCGACACCCGGGCCGCGCACCTGCCCCGGCACCAGACCATGCGCACCGCGATCGGGTGGAGCCACGAGCTGTGCGAGCCCGTGGAGCGGCTGCTGTGGTCCCGGCTGTCGGTGTTCACCGGCGACTTCGACGTGGCCGCCGCCCGGGCCGTGTGCTCCGGCGGGCCGCTGGCCCCGGGGCGGGTGGAGCGGGTGCTGGAGGGGCTGGTCGCCAAGTCCGTCGTACGCCGCTCCCAGGAACGGGGGGCGGGCGCCCGCTACCTGATGCTGGACACCATCCGCGAGTTCGGCCACGACTGGCTGGCGGAGCTGGGCGAGGTACGGTCCGTCGCCGACCGGCACGCCCACTGGTACGCCGCGCTGTCGCAGGCCGCCGACGAGGGCTGGATGGGGCCCGGCCAGGTGGACTGGTACCGCAGGATGACCGCCGAGCACGCACAGCTGCGCACCGCCCTGGAGCACCTGCTCGCCGCCGACCCGGCCGCGGCCCTGGAGATGGCCGGCGCCCTGTGGTTCTTCTGGTTCGCCTGCGGGCACGTCCACGAGGGCCGTCGCTTCCTGGAACGGGCCCTGGACGAGGCCCCGCCCGGGGGCGCCGCCAGGGCCCAGGGGCTGTGGGCCCTCGGCCTGACGATGCTGCTCCAGGGGGACATGGACCCGGCCCGGGAGACCGGCCTGCGGTGTGCCCGCGCGGCTGCCCCGCTCGGCGACCCGGAGCCGGAGCTGCGCGCCGCCTACCTGCGGTCCGTGTCGGTCCTGATGCCGGGCGACCCGACGACGGCGATCGCGCTGGCCGGGCCCCGGGCGAGGGCGGGCCACGGCGGCCGCACCAGCGGCACCGGCTGGCTGCTGTGCCGGCTGGCCACCGGATACGCCCTGTGCGACCTCGGGCGCTACGAGGAAGCCGCCGAGGAGGCCCGGGGGCTGCGGGAGTCCTGTGCGGAGCTGGGCGAGCGCTGGCTGCGGGCGTACGCGGACTACATCCTGGCCGTCGCGGCGCTGGGGCTCGGGCAGCACGGGGAGGCCGCCCGGCACGTGCGGGCGATGCTCTCGGGGAAGCGGCTGCTGGGCGACCGCTTCGGCATCGCGCTGGGCCTGGACGTGCTCGCGGCCGCGGTGGCGGCCCTGGGCGACGGG
The DNA here is from genome assembly GCF_052114405.1 of Streptomyces sp. M-16. Classification (NCBI taxonomy): domain Bacteria; kingdom Bacillati; phylum Actinomycetota; class Actinomycetes; order Kitasatosporales; family Streptomycetaceae; genus Streptomyces; species Streptomyces sp. M-16. Next base: position 27,390 of record NZ_JBFRER010000032.1, read on the forward strand.
GAACTGGCCGCGCGGCTGCTCGGCACCGGGCACGCGTGGTGGCGCACGGTGGGCCGGCCGCAGATGGGCTCGCCCTCGTTGACAGCCCTGCGGGACCAGGGCGAACGGCAGGCGCGGGCGGCGATCGGCGACGCGGCGTACGAGACCGCGTTCCTGGGCGGTACTGAGGCGTCCACCGGCTGATCGCCTTCCGGTGGACGCCGTAATGCCGGGGCTCCCGTCAGTACGGGAGGGGTCTGCCCGACGGTGTGCGCAGGTCCAGGTCTCGGGGGGCGGGCTTGGGAACGGGCTTGCGGATCAGCTGCTGGCGCATGCTGCCTCCTCGCTCAGACCAGGGCCGGCCGACGGGGTTCCACCGTCCGGCCTTCGGGGAGCAGTTCACCGGTGTCGTCGAACACCACCACGCCATTGCAGAGCAGGCTCCAGCCCTGTTCGGGATGGGAGGCCACGACGCGCGCGGCCTCGTGGTCGGCGCTGTCGGCGGGCGGGCAGGGGGGCTGGTGGGAGCACATGGCGCACCTCCTCGCAGTGTGGGGCGGGAGGGCCGGTGGTCACCCGGTCGAATCCGCGATCCACGGTGGCGGTGAGTATTGCCGATCGCCACCCCCGGACGGAACCCATATTCGAGGTCCAGTTCAGGGTGTGTATGCCCGCTTACCATGCGCTCATGCCCGTCATCCGGATCATTCGCCACAGCCCGCTCGCGCCGGCCGACGCCTGGAGGCGGGTGACGGACTGGGAACGCCACGGCGCGCAGGTCCCGCTGACCCGGACGATCGTCGAGACCGCGCCGCCGACGCGGGCCGGAACCCGCTTCACGGCCCGCACCGGAGTGGCCGGAATCACCTTCGACGACCCGATGGAGGTCGTGCGCTGGGAGCCTCCCCGGCTGGTCCGGCTCGAAAAGCGCGGCCGGGTGGTGACGGGCTGGGCCGAGATCGAGGTCCGCCCGGGCCCCGGCGGGGGCTCCGAGGTCCTCTGGCGGGAGGAGCTCCGGGTACGGGGCCTGCCCCGCCTCCTGGACCCCCTGACGGCCCGCGCCGGCCGCGCCCTGTTCGGCCGCGCCCTCACCCGCCTCCTGCACGACTGACCCCCGGCCGCAACGCGGCGGCCCCGCCCCCGACACCCACACACCACCCCACCACGGGCCCAACCCCAACACCCGTACACCACCCCACCACGGGCCCGACCCCAACACCCGTACACCACCCCACCACGGGCCCGACCCCAACACCCGTACGCCACCCCGCCACGGGCCCGGCCACGCGACCGGCACACCACCACGGGGCCGGCCCCACGACCCGCACACCACCACGGGCCCGGCCCCAAGACCCCTACGCCACCGCCCCACGCGGGCCCGGGCCCACGACCCGTACGCCACCGCCCCACGGGCGCACGGGTGCCGCCCCGCGGCCCCGGGCGGCCCCGCGTCGGCGCCGGGGCCGGGGCCACCGGCCCCGGCCCCGCCCCCGTAACACCGCGGCTAGCGGATCGGCATGCCGGAGAGCGTCCGCGCGATCACCAGGCGCTGGATCTCGCTCGTCCCTTCGAAGATCGTGTAGATGGCCGCGTCGCGGTGCATCCGCTCCACCGGGTACTCCCGGGTGAAGCCGTTGCCGCCGAGGATCTGCACCGCCTGCGCGGTGACCTTCTTGGCCACCTCGCTCGCGTACAGCTTCGACATCGAGCCCTCCGCCGCGGTGAAGGGCCGGCCGGCGACCGCCATCCACGAAGCGCGCCACACCAGCAGCCGGGCCGCGTCGATCTGCGTGCGCATGTCCGCGAGCTGGAAGGCCACGCCCTGGTTGTCGATGATCGGGCGGCCGAACTGGGTGCGGGTCTTCGCGTAGTCGAGGGCGACCTCGTACGCGGCGCGGGCCGTGCCGACCGCCATCGCCCCGACCGCGGGCCGGGAGGCCTCGAAGGTGGCCATCGCGGCGTTCTTCACCCGCTCGCCGCCGCCGGCCGCCGCCCGCTCGCGGGCCCGCGCCAGGCGCTCGTCGAGCTTCTCCTTGCCACCGAGCAGGCAGGACCCGGGCACCCGTACGTCCTCCAGGACCACTTCCGCGGTGTGCGAGGCGCGGATGCCGTGCTTCTTGAACTTCTGGCCCTGCGAGAGTCCGGGCGTGCCCGGCGGCACGATGAAGGAGGCGTGCCCCTTGGTGCCGAGCTCCGGGTCGACCACGGCGACGACGATGTGGACGTTGGCTATGCCGCCGTTGGTCGCCCAGGTCTTGGTGCCGTTCAGCACCCACTCGTCCTTGGCCTGGTCGTACACGGCCCGGGTGCGCATCGCGCCGACGTCGGATCCGGCGTCCGGCTCGGAGGAGCAGAAGGCGGCGACCTTCACGTCGTCCGGGGTGCCGTACATCTGCGGGATCCAGGTGCCGATCTGCTCCTCGGTGCCGTTGGCGAGGACGCCGATGGCCGCGAGTCCGGTGCCCACGATCGACAGGGCGATGCCCGCGTCGCCCCAGAAGAGCTCCTCCATGGCCATCGGGACGCCGAGGCCGGTGGGGTCGAAGAACTGCTGGGCGTAGAAGTCCAGGGAGTAGATGCCGACCTTGGCGGCCTCCTGGATGACGGGCCACGGAGTCTCTTCGCGCTCGTCCCATTCCGCGGCCGCGGGCCTGATCACGTCCGCGGCGAACCCGTGGATCCAGTCGCGGACCTGCTTCTGGTCCTCGTTGAGCTCCATGGTGAACTCCGCCATGTCCCCTCCAGCTGTCTCACACCGCCACCGGCAGACCCACGTCCGCGAGTTACTGCGGGTAACCTGAACAATGGCCACAGTCTGTTACCGGCCGGTAAGCACTGTCAAGCGACGCCGATTCGATCGCGAGGGTGTGCGGGGTGTTACGTTGCGTGGGCGTCACGCACCATCGCAAGGGCGGGGAGAGAAACACGTCATGCACACCACTGCGCAGGCCGGTGAGCCGGGAGCGGCCGAACGCCGTCGGCGGGAGCTTCTGGAGGCGGCGGACCGCGTCGTGCTGCGGGACGGCCCCAAGGCTTCGATGAACGCCATCGCCGCCGAGGCGGGCATCACGAAGCCCATCCTCTACCGGCACTTCGGCGACAAGGCGGGGCTCTACCAGGCCCTCGCGGTCCGCCACACGGACGCCCTGCTGGACTCGCTGCGGGCCGCCCTCGACGCGCCCGCCGAGCGGCGCCGCCGGGTGGAGGCCACCCTCGACACCTATCTCGCCGCCATCGAGGCCCGGCCCCAGGTGTACCGCTTCCTGATGCACCCGGCCGAGGACTCGCAGAGCACCGAGCGCGGCTTCGACGTGGGCCTGCACTCGGCCCCGCTGCTGCGCCGGCTCGGCGAGGAACTGGCCCAGGTCATCGGCGAACGGGTCGACCTCGGCCCGGGCGGCGAACGCACGGCCCGGATCTGGGGCCACGGCATCGTCGGCATGATGCACGCGGCCGGGGACTGGTGGCTCGGCGAACGCCCCTGCGGCCGGGCCGAGCTGGTGGCCGGCCTCACGGACCTGCTCTGGGGCCGGCTCGCCACGGCGGGCAACCGCGTGGACGGCCCCGGGTTCTAGCTCCCGGCGTCGCGGGCGGGGCCCCACGGCGCCTTGCGGACGGCCCGGCGCAGCCGGCGGGCGCGCAGCCCGGTCACCCGGTCCGCGTACACGGTTCCGTCGAGGTGGTCGCACTCGTGCTGGAGGCACCGGGCGAAGAACCCGGTGCCCTCGATCCGCACCGGGGACCCGTCCGAGGTCACCCCCTCGACGACCGCCCGGTCGAAGCGGACGGTGCCCGCCTCCAGGCCCGGCAGGGACAGACAGCCCTCCGGGCCGCGGAACTCGTCCCCGTCGGCGAGGACCAGACGCGGATTGACGACGTGGCCGACGTGGCGGACGTCATCGTCGTCGGGGCAGTCGTAGACGAAGACCCGCTGCCCGACGCCGACCTGGTTCGCGGCGAGGCCGACGCCCTGGGCGGCGTACATCGTGGCGAACATGTCCTCGATGAGACGGTCGAGTTCGGGCCCGAAGGCGGTGACCTCCGCGCAGGCGGAATGGAGCACCGGATCACCCAGCAGGCTCATGGTGCGGACGAGTCCGGTGGTACCGGGGATGGGGCGCTGTCGCATGGCCGTAAGGGTACGACGGGCGAATATATGAGGAGATCCGCGGCGTCCCTGGGGCGCCGCGGTCAAGGCCCCGGCCGGTACTGGATAGGCTGGGGCCGACCGACGCAAGGAGGACAAGGGACGATGGCAGGCAACACGGAGCCGCTTTCGCCGCGGGCCAAGCTGGCCGTGACGGCGGGCAAGGCCGCGGCGGCGGTGTCGCGGGCCGCGGGACGCGGAAGCGGATCGGTGATCGGTGGCAAGGTCGCACTCAGGCTGGACCCCGATCTTCTCGGCGCGCTGGCGCAGCATCTCGATGTCGTCCTCGTCTCCGCGACGAACGGCAAGACCACGACGACCCGCCTGATCGCGGAGGCCCTGCGGGCCAGCGGTCCGGTCGTCTCGAACGCGCTGGGCGCCAACATGCCGGCGGGCATCACCTCCGCCCTGGCCGGCGGCTCGGACGCCAAGTACGGCGTCATCGAGGTCGACGAGAAGTACCTGGCCGGGGTGGCCCGGGACGTCACCCCCAAGGTGATCGCCCTGCTGAACCTCTCCCGCGACCAGCTGGACCGCGCGGCCGAGACCCGCATGCTCGCCGAGAAGTGGCGCGAGGGCCTCCAGGGCTCCAAGGCCGTGATCGTGGCGAACTGCGACGACCCGCTGATCGTGTGGTCGGCGTCGTCCTCGCAGAACGTGGTGTGGGTGGCGGCCGGCCAGGAGTGGAAGGACGACGCCTGGTCGTGCCCCTCCTGCGGCGGCGTCATGCAGCGACCCGGCGACGACTGGTTCTGCGGCGAGTGCGGCTTCCGCCGCCCCACCCCGAGCTGGGTGCTCTCCGGCGACCACGTGCTCGACCCGCACGGCAGCGCATGGCCGATCCACCTCCAGCTGCCGGGCCGCGCGAACAAGGCCAACGCCGCCACCTCGGCCGCCGTGGCCGCCGTGTTCGGCGTGCCCCCGCAGGTCGCGCTGGAGCGCATGTACCAGGTCCAGGCCGTGGCCGGCCGCTATGACGTGGTGAACTTCATGGGCCGTGAGCTGCGGCTGCTGCTCGCGAAGAACCCGGCGGGCTGGCTCGAAACGTTTTCGCTGATCGACCCGCCGCCCACGCCGGTGATCCTTTCGGTGAACGCGCGCGGCGCCGACGGCACGGACACGTCCTGGCTGTGGGACGTGGACTACCCGCGCCTCGCCGGCCACCCGATCTTCGTGATCGGCGACCGCAAGCTGGACCTCGCGGTCCGCCTGGAAGTGGCCGGTCTGGACTTCCGGGTCTGCGAGACCATCGACGAGGCCGTGCAGCTGGCACCGCCCGGTCAGATCGAGCTGATCGCCAACTACACCGCCTTCCAGGACGTGCGCCGCCGCGTCGGCAACTAGCACCCCGTCAGAACCGCAGAGGACAAGAGCATGAGCGACAACAGCCTGCGTCTGGTGTGGGTCTACCCGGACCTGCTCAGCACGTACGGAGACCAGGGCAACGCCCTCGTGGTGGAGCGCCGGGCGCGCCAGCGCGGCCTGGACGTGCAGCGCGTGGACGTGCGCAGCGACCAGCCCATCCCCACCTCGGGCGACATCTACCTGATCGGCGGCGGCGAGGACCGGCCGCAGCGGCTGGCCGCGGAGCGGCTGCTGCGCGACGGCGGCCTGGAGCGCGCCGTCTCGAACGGGGCGATCGTCTTCTCGGTGTGCGCCGGGTACCAGATCCTCGGCAAGGAGTTCGTCAACGACATGGGCCAGCGCCAGGAGGGGCTGGGCCTGCTGGACGTCGTGACCGTGCGCGGCGAGGGCGAGCGGTGCGTCGGCGACGTGCTGGCGGACATCGACCCGCGCCTGAACCTGCCGCCGCTGACGGGCTTCGAGAACCACCAGGGCGTCACGCACCTGGGTCCGACGGCCAAGCCCTTCGCCCGGACCCGGCTGGGCCGCGGCAACGGCACCGGCGACGGCACCGAGGGCGCCTACAGCGACACCGTCTTCGGCACGTACATGCACGGACCCGTGATGGCCCGCAACCCGCTGATCGCGGACCTGCTGCTGAAGCTGGCCCTCGACGTGAACGCGCTGCCGCCCCTGGACGACCGCTGGTACGAGGCCCTGCGCAACGAGCGCATCGCGGCGGCCACGCAGCCCGCGTAGCCCGCCCGGCGCCTGCCGTACCGTCCGTCGGCCCGGGTACCCCAGGGGGTCCGGGCCGACGGCCGTTCGTACGATTGTGCCGACCAGCATGTGGAGGATGGTTCAGTCCACCGGGAATCCGCTTGTAGGCTGGCAGGTAGTTCCAACCGGACGACGTGGTCCGGTCGTCGGCCCACGTTGCAAAGGTTCTTCCTGCCATGCGCATTGGTGTGCTCACTTCCGGCGGCGACTGCCCCGGCCTCAATGCCGTCATCCGTTCCGTCGTGCACCGCGCCGTGGTCGACCACGGCGACGAGGTCATCGGCTTCCACGACGGCTGGCGCGGCCTGCTGGAGTGCGACTACCGCAAGCTCGACCTCGACGCCGTGGGCGGCATCCTGGCCCGCGGCGGCACCATCCTCGGCTCCTCCCGCGTCCAGCCCGCGCACCTGCGCGACGGCGTGGAGCGGGCCCGGGGGCACGTGGCCGACCTCGGCCTGGACGCGATCATCCCGATCGGTGGCGAGGGCACCCTGAAGGCCGCCAACCTGCTCGCGCAGGGCGGGCTGCCGATCGTCGGCGTGCCGAAGACCATCGACAACGACATCGCCTCGACGGACGTCACCTTCGGTTTCGACACGGCCGTGGGCGTCGCCACCGAGGCCCTGGACCGGCTGAAGACCACCGCCGAGTCCCACCAGCGCGTGATGGTCGTGGAGGTCATGGGCCGCCACACCGGCTGGATCGCCCTGCACTCGGGCATGGCCGCGGGCGCGCACGCGATCGTGGTGCCGGAGCGCCCCTTCGACATCGAGGAGCTGACGGCGATCGTCGGCGAGCGCTTCTCGGCGGGCAAGCGGTTCGCGATCGTCGTGGTCGCCGAGGGCGCCAAGCCCGCTCCGGGCTCCTCGATGGCCATCGAGGAGGGCGGTACGGACATGTACGGCCACGAGCGGTTCGCCGGCATCGGCAACCGGCTCGCCGTCGAGCTGGAGGCGCGGCTCGGCAAGGAGGCCCGTCCGGTCATCCTCGGCCACGTCCAGCGCGGCGGCACCCCCACCGCCTACGACCGCGTCCTCGCCACCCGCTTCGGCTGGCACGCGGTGGAGGCGGCGCACCGGGGCGAGTTCGGGATGCTGACGGCCCTGCGCGGCACCGACATCGTGATGGTGCCGCTGGCCGAGGCCACGTCGACCCTGAAGACCGTTCCGGCGGACCGGTACGAAGAGGCACAGAACGTCCTGTGATGTTTCCCCCCTGCTGAGTGCCGCCCCCGGACGCGATCGCGTCCGGGGGCGGCACTACTGTGGTGGAGCGCCACAGTCAAGGGAGTGAACAGATGGATCACAGCGGTCACGGCATGGACATGGATATGGACATGAACATGGACCTGCCGCCGTTCACCCTCGGGCGCGGGCTGGAGTTCTCCTTCGACGCCTTCTTCCTGTTCGGCTCCCTGCTGGGGCTGGCCCTGTACGGGTGGGGCGTGCTGCGCCTGCGCCGGCGCGGGGACGCCTGGCCGGTGGGCCGGACGGTCGGGTTCGTGACGGGCGTGCTGAGCGTGGCGCTGGTCATGTGCACCAAGCTGAACGACTACGGCATGGTCATGTTCAGCGTCCACATGGTCCAGCACATGGTGATCAGCATGATCAGCCCGATCCTGCTGCTGCTGGGCGCGCCGGTCACGCTGGCGCTGCGCGCGCTGCCGCCCGCCGCCCGCGGCAGCAAGGGCCCCCGCGAGCTGCTCCTGATGCTGCTGCACAGCCGGTACATGCGGATCATCACGCACCCGGCCTTCACCATCCCGATGTTCATCGCCAGCCTCTACGGCCTGTACTTCACCCCGCTCTTCGACTTCCTCATGGAGTCGAGGACCGGCCACATCGCGATGATGGTCCACTTCCTCATGGTCGGCCTGATCTTCTTCTGGCCGATCATGGGCGTAGACCCGGGCCCGCACCGCCCGGGCTACGTGATGCGGATGCTGGAGCTCTTCGCGGGCATGCCCTTCCACGCCTTCTTCGGGATCGCCCTGATGATGGCGAGCGAGCCGATGATCAAGACGTATCAGAACCCGCCGGCCTCCCTCGGCATCGATCCGCTGCTCGACCAGCAGTGGGGCGGCGGCATCGCCTGGGCGTTCAGCGAGATCCCCTCGGTGCTGGTGCTGATCGCGCTGGTGTACCAGTGGTACCACTCGGAACAGCGCGCGGCGAGGCGCTCCGACCGGGCCGAGGAGCGCAACGGCGACCAGGAGCTGGAGGCGTACAACGCGTACCTCGCCTCGCTCCAAGGGCGCGGCCAGTAGCGCTCGGGCCTCCCCAGGCGCCACCATGGGGCATGACCGGATCCGTTAAGGCGATGGCGGTGACGACCTTCGCCGCCCTGGTGGCCGTCTCCGCGTACTCCGTGGCGCTCGGCAGCAACGGCTGGCTGTGGTTCGGCTGGGTGGTGCTGGGCCTGCTGACCCTGGGGATGGCCGCCGCCGGCAGCGCCTGAGCGGGCCGCGTACGCCTCGCTCCCGGTCGGACGCGGAGCGACCGTCGGGCGAAGGGAAGCACCGGGTGTTCTACCACTTGCTCAAGCACGTGCTGCTCGGACCGTTGCTGCGGCTGCTGTTCCGGCCGCGGATCGAGGGGCTGGAGAACATCCCCGCGGAGGGGGCGGCGATCGTCGCGGGCAACCACCTGTCCTTCTCCGACCACTTCCTGATGCCCGCGATCCTGAGGCGCAGGATCACCTTCCTGGCGAAGGCGGAGTACTTCACCGGGCCGGGCCTCAAGGGCAGGCTGACCGCCGCGTTCTTCCGCAGTGCCGGCCAGATCCCGGTGGACCGCTCGGGCAAGGACGCCGGTCAGGCGGCGCTGCGCGAGGGGCTCGGGGTGCTCGCCGGGGGCGAGCTGCTCGGGATCTACCCGGAGGGCACGCGCTCGCACGACGGGCGGCTCTACAAGGGCAAGGTCGGAGTGGCGGCGATGGCGCTCGGCGCCGGGGTGCCGGTGGTGCCGTGCGCGATGGTCGGCACCTTCGAGATCCAGCCGCCCGGCCGGAGGATCCCCAAGATCCGGCGGGTGACGATCCGCTTCGGCGCACCGATGGAGTTCTCCCGCTACGCGGGCATGGAGCGGGAGCGGGCCGTCCTGCGCGCCGTCACGGACGAGATCATGTACGCGATCCTCGGCCTTTCGGGCCAGGAGTACGTGGACCGGTACGCCTCCGAGGTCAAGGCCGAGGAGGAGGAGAAGCGGAAGAAGGCCCGGCGCGGACCGCGCTGAGCCTTCTCCCTCGTCACTTCTCCGGGTCCTTAACGGACGGCCGGGAGCTCCTCACGCACCGCGAGCCCGTCGGCCGGGGCCTGGGCGAGCGACTTGGCGGCGGCCGGGGCCGGCGCCACCGGGGTGGCGTGCGGACCGCACTTGACGTCCTGCGCGTCGACCTTGCCGGTCAGCAGGTAGGCGTCCACGCGGGTGTTGATGCAGGGGTTGACCAGGCTGGTCACACCGTGCGAGCCGGCGTTCTGCTCGGTGATCAGACGCGAACCGGCCAGGCGGCGGTGCAGCTCGACACCACCCTCGTACGGGGTGGCCGCGTCACGCTCGGACTGGACGATCAGGACCGGGGCGATACCGCGCTTGGCACCGACCTCGATCGGGGTGCTCTGCTTGGACTTCCAGGTCGCGCAGGGCAGGTTCATCCAGGCGTTCGACCAGGTCAGGAAGGGGTACTGCTTGTGGAGCGCGGTGTTGTCGCGGTCCCACTTGGCCCAGCTGGTCGGCCACTTGGCGTCGGCGCACTCGACCGCGGTGTAGACGGCGTTGCCGTTCTCCGAGGCGATGTTGCCCGCGGTGTCGGACATGTCGGGGGCGACGGCGTCGATCAGCGGCTTCTCGTCACCGGCGGCCCAGGCGCTGAACGCCTGCGCGACCGGCACCCAGGAGGAGTCGTAGTACGGCGCCTTCTGGAAGAAGCCGAGCAGCTCGTTCGGACCGRCCACGCCGCCGAGCGGGTTGGCCTTGGCCTTGCCGCGCAGCTCCAGCCACTTGGCCTCGACCTTGGCGCGGGTGTCGCCGAGGTGGAAGGAGGCGTCGTTCTTGGCGACCCAGTCCTCCCAGTCGTTCCAGCGCATCTGGAAGGCGACGTCCTGCTCCAGGTTGGCCTGGTACCAGATGTTGTCCTGCTTGGGGTTGACCACGCTGTCGACGATCATGCGGCGCACGTGGGTCGGGAAGAGGGTCGCGTAGACCCCGCCCAGGTAGGTGCCGTAGGAGACGCCGAGGTAGTTCAGCTTCTGCTCACCGAGGGCGGCCCGGATCACGTCCAGGTCGCGCGCGGTGTTGGGAGTGGTCATGTGCGGCAGCATCTCGCCGCTGCGCTCCTTGCAGCCGTCCGCGTACTCGGCGGCGAGCTTGCGCTGGGCGCGCTTGTCGGCCTCGTTGGACGGGACCGGGTCGGCCTTGGGGGCCTTGACGAACTCCTGCGGGTCGATGCAGGAGATCGGCGCGGAGTGGCCGACGCCGCGGGGGTCGAAGCCCACGAAGTCGTAGGCCTTCGAGGTGTTGACCCACAGCGGGCTCTTGTTGACGATCCGGAGCGGGAAGCGCATGCCGGAGCCGCCCGGGCCACCGGGGTTGTAGACGAGCGCGCCCTGGCGCTCTTCCTTGGTGCCGGTGCTCACGGCACGGTCGACCGCGAGGTCGATGGTCTTGCCGAAGGGCTTGGTGTAGTCGAGCGGGACCTTCACCCAGCCGCACTGGACCGGCTTCGCGAAGCCCCAGTCGGCAGGACAGTCCTTCCAGTCGATGCCGGCGCGCGCGGCGCGGGCGGCGGCGATCTGGGCGCCGACCGCTTCCGCGGCCCCGTTGTCCCGGCCGGCCGAAGCCGCCGAGGCGGACGGCGCGAGCAGCAGGCCCGCCGCCAGTGCGCCGGTGATCAGAGTGGCAGCGCTCCCCAGCGCCGCAGTGCGTATCACGTGGTTGTTCCCCCTGCTCATGTGCCGCCGTGGGCGGCCGGATTCGGTCGAGTTCGGTCGTCGGCGTGCAGGGGGATCCTTTCGCCTCACCGATGCCCAACAACAGAGCAAGGTCGAGTTCTTTGCCAACCCGATAACCGGAAACGGGTGTACCGCTGAGCGGTGTCCCATTCGCCCCGAGTGTGACCCGCCGTCACCACCCGTACGCGCGGGCCGCCTCGTCCAGCAGCTCGCGCAGCCGCAGCGCGTCCGGGGCCAGGGCCGTCACCAGCACCGCGGGGCCCGCCAGCGGGGTGGCCGCCGCGAACTCCCCGAGCACCCGCGCCCCGGGCGGGTCGGCTTCGAACCGCGGGTCCACCACCAGCAACTGGCCGAGCGCCCGGTGGCCCGCGATGCCCGCCGGGCCGTCCCAGCCCGCGGGGGCGCCCGGCCCGCAGGACAGTTCCTGGTCCAGCAGGGGCCGGCCGCCCCGGGTGACGGTGAGCCGGGCGCGCAGCGTACCGGGGGCCTCCCCGGTACGCCCCAGGACCTGTTCCTCACGGAGCATCAGCCGGGCGGTGGGCGCCAGTTCTGCCCGGGTGCGGACGCGCAGGTCGCTGCCGCGCACGGAGACCAGCTGCTCCGGGAGCCAGCGCACCTCCGCGTCCTCGGCGAGCGAGAGGCGTACGTCGTACCACGCGGGCTCGCCGCCCCGGCCGGGCAGGGCCAGGGTGGCGGCCGCCGAGCGCAGTGCGAGCCGGGCGCCCGGCCCCGCGTCGGCCTCCACCCTGAGGTGGTCGCCGCCGAGGGGGGCGCTCATCGCGCCGACCAGCATCACCCCGGCCTCGCCGCCCTCGTCCCGGGTGCGGCGCAGGGCCAGCGGCCCCTCCCCGGCCAGCAGGGGCAGGGCGGTGCCGCCGCGCCCGTCGCGGACGGCGCCGATCCGGGCGGTGGCCCGCAGTCCGGCCGGGGGCGGCGCGGTGGTGGCCCGCAGTCCGGCCGGGGGCGGCGCGGTGGTGGCCCGCAGTCCGGCCGGGGGCGGCGCGGTGGTGGTGGCGGGGGCCGCGGCGGTCACCGTACGACCCAGGCGGCGATCCGCTCGCGCACCCACGCGGCGACCGGGGCCACTCCCTCGGTGCCGCGCAGGGACTGGAAGGCGACGGGAAGCTCCCCACGCTGCTCGGCCGCGTCACGGGCCATCCGCTCCAGGTCGGAGCCGACGTGCGGGGCGAGGTCGGTCTTGTTGACGACCAGCAGGTCTGCGGTGGTGACGCCGGGACCGCCCTTGCGCGGGATGTCGTCGCCGCCGGCCACGTCGATGACGAAGATCTGGGCGTCGACCAGGCCGCGGGAGAAGGTGGCGGTGAGGTTGTCGCCGCCGGACTCGACGAGGATCAGGTCCAGCGGTCCCACGCTGTCCTCCAGCTCCTCGACGGCCTCCAGGTTCGCGGAGATGTCGTCGCGGATGGCGGTGTGCGGGCAGGCCCCGGTCTCGACGGCGCTGATCCGCTCGGGCGGCAGGACCGCCTCGCGCAGCAGGAACTCGGCGTCCTCACGGGTGTAGATGTCATTGGTGACGACGGCCATGGACAGCTCTGCGCGCAGGGCCCGGCAGAGCGCGGCGACGGTCGCGGTCTTGCCGGAGCCGACGGGCCCGCCGAGTCCGATGCGCAGGGCGCGGCGGGTGCCGTCGGCGCGGTGCGGGTCCGCGCTGTGGGTGTGGCGCTGGGGGTAGGCCACGTCGTGGTCGAGGTGCACGGGGTCTCCTAGGAAGTGGTGGGGGCGGCCGGCCGGGGCGCGGTCCGCTCAGGAGGCGAAGAGCCGGACCGGCCAGTCGGCATGGACCTGCGCCGCGATCTCCAGCAGGGGCGAGGAGGGGGCGGGCAGCGCGTCCGTGCCCTCGGTACGGGCGAGCAGGGCCGCCTCGGCGGCCCTGGCGGCCACGGCGTCGAGCTCGGGTGCCAGCCGCGCCAGCACCCCGCTGGCCTCGAAGGGGTCCAGGCCGAGCAGCCGGACCGTCGCGGTCGCCGGACCGCTGACGCTCTCGTACGCCGCCACGTGGGCGGCGTCGAGCGCCCCGAGCCCGGCCGCCCGGGCGGCGGTCCCGAGCACCACGGGCTGGTGCGCCCCGCGCGGGAAGGCAGCGGCCAGCGCGTCGAGTCCGGGGTCGGGCCAGGTGGCGCGGGCGGCCCGCATGAGCTGTCGGCCCAGGCGGCGCGCGGCGGCGCGCAGCGCGGGCGAGGGCGTACGGGCGTCGGCGGCGGCGTCGAGCTCCACCGGGTCGAGGCCGAGGGCGGCGGCGGTGAGCCCGGCGGTGTGGAGGCGGCCCCGGCAGAAGTCGGCCAGGGTCGCGGCGTCGTGGACCCGGCCCGCCTTGCAGGCGGCCTCCGCCCCGCCGGAGTGCGCGTGGCCTCCGGCGGGGAAGCGGCCGTCCGCGAGCACGAGCAGCGCGGCGAGGCTCATCGGCCGGGCTCCGTCCGGGAAGGCTCCGTCAGGGTGTGCCGCATCAGAAGAGGAAGTATCTCTGTGCCATGGGCAGTTCCGTCGCGGGCGCCGGTTCCACGGCCTCCCCGTCGATGGTGACGGTGAAGGTGTCGGCGTCGACCTCGACCCGGGGCATGGCGTCGTTGTTGCGCATGTCCGCCTTGCCCACCTTGCGCGTGTTCTCGATGGCCACGAACTGCTTGCCCAGACCGAGCCGTTCGGGCAGCGCGTCGTCGAGCGCGGCCTGCGCGGTGAAGTTGATCGAGTTCAGTCCGGGTGCGCTCCCGATGCTGCCGAACATGGGGCGGGGCAGGACCGGCTGCGGGGTGGGGATGGAGGCGTTGGCGTCGCCCATCTGCGCGTAGGCGATCTGACCGCCCTTGACGACGACCTCGGGCTTGACTCCGAAGAACGCCGGCGTCCACAGCACCAGGTCGGCGAGCTTGCCCACCTCGACCGATCCGACCTCGCGGGAGAGGCCCTGGGCCACGGCGGGGTTGATCGTGTACTTGGCGACGTAGCGGCGGGCCCGGTGGTTGTCGGCGGGGCCGTCACCGGGCAGGAAGCCGCGTCGCTTCTTCATCACGTGCGCGGTCTGCCAGGTCCGCATCACGACCTCGCCGACCCGGCCCATGGCCTGGGAGTCGGAGGAGATGATGGAGATGGCTCCGAGGTCGTGCAGCACGTCTTCGGCGGCGATGGTGGACGGCCGGATCCGGGACTCGGCGAAGGCGAGGTCCTCGGGGACGGCCGGGTTGAGGTGGTGGCAGACCATCAGCATGTCGAGGTGTTCCTCGACGGTGTTGACGGTGTGCGGCCGGGTGGGATTGGTGGAGCTGGGCAGGATGTTCGGCTCGGAGACCACGGTGATGATGTCGGGCGCGTGCCCGCCGCCCGCGCCCTCGGTGTGGTACGAGTGGATCGTCCGGCCGGCGATGGCCGCGAGGGTGTCGCCCACGAACCCGGCCTCGTTGAGGGTGTCGGTGTGGATCGCGACCTGCGCGCCGGTCTCGTCGGCGACGCTCAGGCAGGCGTCGATGACGGCGGGGGTGGCCCCCCAGTCCTCGTGGATCTTGAACCCGAGGGCGCCGCCGCGCAGCTGGGAGTGCATGCCCTCGCGGGACATGGTGTTGCCCTTGCCGAGCAGGCCGATGTTGACCGGGTAGGCCTCCAGCGCCGCGAACATGCGGGCCAGGTGCCAGGGTCCGGGGGTGACGGTGGTGGCCTTGGAGCCCTCGGCAGGGCCGGTGCCGCCGCCGACGAGGGTGGTGATGCCGGAGGCGAGGGCCTCGTCGATCACGGTCGGCGAGATGAAGTGGACGTGGGTGTCGATGGCGCCCGCGGTGACGATCTTCCCGTTGCCCGCGATGATCTCGGTCTCGGGGCCGATGACGAGCGCGGGCTCCACCCCGTCCATGGTGTCGGGGTTGCCCGCCTTGCCGATGCCGCAGATCCGGCCGTCGCGGATGCCGACGTCGGCCTTGACGATGCCCCAGTGGTCGAGGATCACGACGCCGGTGATCACCGTGTCGGGGGCGCCCTCGGCGCGGGTCGTGCGGGCCTGTCCCATGGACTCGCGGATGACCTTGCCGCCGCCGAAGACGGCCTCGTCACCGGAGTTGCCGGGTCCGCCGCTGAGGTCCTGCTCGATCTCTACGAAGAGGTCGGTGTCCGCGAGCCGGATCCGGTCGCCCTTCGTCGGCCCGAAGAGGTCGGCGTACTGCCGACGCGAGATCTCAGCCATCGAGCGGCCCTCCGGTCTCTCCACGCAGTCCCGGTACGGTGCGCAGCCCGCCCAGCGGTACGAGCTCCACGGCGACGGGGATGCCGGGCTCGAAGCGGACGGCGGTGCCGGCGGCGATGTTCAGGCGCAGGCCGTGGGCCGCCCGGCGGTCGAAGTCGAGGCCGGGGTTGGCCTCGGCGAAGTGGTAGTGGGAGCCGACCTGGACGGGCCGGTCGGCAGAGTTGAGCACGGTGAGGCGGGTGACGGGGCGGCCCTCGTTCAGGCGCACCGGACCGTCCCCGAAGGCGATTTCGCCGGGGATCATCTGGTCGCTCCCGTTCAGACGATGGGGTCGTGGACGGTGACGAGCTTGGTGCCGTCCGGGAACGTGGCCTCGACCTGGACGTCGTGGATCATCTCGGGGATGCCCTCCATGACCTGGGCGCGGGTGAGCACGGTGCGGCCGGAGGCCATCAGCTCGGCCACGGTCCGCCCGTCACGGGCGCCTTCGAGGATGTGCGAGGTGATGAGCGCGACGGCCTCGGGATGGTTCAGGAGGACCCCGCGCGACCTGCGCTTCTCGGCCACGTCCGCCGCCACGTGGATCATGAGTCTTTCTTGTTCGTGCGGTGTCAATTGCACCTGATACCACCAAGCTTCCGGGACATGATCAACATCGCGCCGCAGTGACCGTACCGGCCTTCAACACTCTGTTGACCTGTGCATATCCATGCCAAGCATGTCTTGCCCAACGCAGAGAGAGGCTTTCCGTCCCGATCACCGGCCCTTTACCGGCCCATGGCTGTTCGTTGGCGGAGGAGCCCGGTGCCTCACGTTAGGGCCCGCACTTTTCCGCCGAGTTAACCCACGTTTCCGGAAGGCACCCGGTTCACCTGTCCGGACCCGCGGTTGCGCGGCCGCCGTATACGACGGCGGGCCGGGAAGGGATGCGGGTCAGCAGCCGGGGGCGGTCCGCGCGGGGGCTCCGGCCGGCCAGGGGAGGGTGATCCACACGGTCTTCCCCCCGTCCTCGGTCGGGCTGACCGAGAGCCTGCCGCCCGCCTCCGCCGCCAGCCAGCGGATGATGACCATCCCGCGGCCGTTGTCCTGCTGCACGGCGGCGGGCAGCCGCCTGGGCCAGCGCGGGTGGCTGTCGGTGACGCCGACGCGCAGCCACTCCTCGCGCTCCAGGCGGACGTCGACGGTGAAGGTCGGGGACTGGCCGAAGGTGTGCTGGACCGAGTTGGTCGCGAGCTCCGAGACGATCAGCCGGACGGTGTCGGCGGTCTCCGCGTCCTCGGGAAGTCCCCATTCGCCGAGCACCTGCGCGACGTACCGGCGGGCGGCGGCGACCGAGACCGGATCGCTCGGCAGAGTGACGGATGCTTCCAGCTGATCTGCCATGGCGACGTCCCTTTCCCACCGGGACGGAACCGCCCCGGATCTACGCTGAGCGCCAGAGTGCCACCCATCGTGCCGCCGTTTCCGCCGATCCCCCAAGATATGCATATATCTGTCGCTCAATGCGGTGAACTCTGCTACGGAAGAGCGTATTTGGACGGCAGACCGGCACGGGACGTGCCGGTGGAAGGAGAGCCGGTATGCAGCACGGTCCCGCGGTGCGTCGGCGCAAGCTCGGCGAGGAGTTGCGCGCCCTCCGCGACCGCTCCGGACTCACCAGTGGCGAGGTGGCCCGGATCGTCGGATGGCACCAGTCGAAAATCAGCCGCATCGAAACGGGCCGCAGCGGCGTGAAGTCGGCGGACATCCGGCTCCTGCTCGACGCCTACGGGGAGGTGGTGGGTCCGCAGCAGCGCGCCCTGCTGGAGGCCCTGAGTGCCTCGGCGGCCGGCCCCTCGGCGCACGGGGACGCCGTGCGCGGACGGCAGTGGTGGCACGACTACCGGGGCCTGCTCCCGCAGGAGTACCGCGACTTCATCAGCCTGGAGGCGGGAGCCCGCGCGGCCCGTACGGTGGAACTCTCCGTCGTACCCGGCCTGTTGCAGACCACGGAATACGCGCGGGCCGTGACCCGGGCCGCGCTGGGCGGGCTGCCGGAGCCGAAGGTGGACGCGCTGGTCGACGTACGGCTGGCCCGGCAGGCCGTGCTGCGGTCGGATCCGCCCCTGGAGCTGAGCGCCGTCCTGGACGAGGCGGTGCTGCGGCGGCAGATCGGGGGGCCGGGTGTGATG
The DNA here is from genome assembly GCF_052114405.1 of Streptomyces sp. M-16. Taxonomy (NCBI): domain Bacteria; kingdom Bacillati; phylum Actinomycetota; class Actinomycetes; order Kitasatosporales; family Streptomycetaceae; genus Streptomyces; species Streptomyces sp. M-16. The sequence continues at coordinate 44,945 of NZ_JBFRER010000032.1, forward strand.
CGGGAGCAGCTGAGGCATCTGGTGGAGGTGGCCCGGCTGCCCCAAGTGCGCTTGCAGGTACTGCCGTTCACCGTGGGGGGTCATCTCGGCCTGACGGGCCCCTTCGTCATTTTCTCATTTCCGAACATCGCCGATCTGGATGTGGTGGTACTCGACCATTTGACGAGTAGCCTCTATCTGGAGCGGAAGGAAGACCTGGAGGCCTACGGCGCCGCGTTCCGCACCATCCAGGCACACGCCCTCCCGCCCCGTGACTCGTCGGATCTCATCAGCTCACTCGCTGACGACGCGTAAGGAGGCACCCCCCGTGTCCGCAACCCCCTTATCCACCAGCGGACTTCTGAACAGTGCGCGGTGGCGGCGGAGCAGCCGCAGCACCGGAATGAACAACTGCGTGGAAGCGGCCGCCCTCACCGGCGGTCTGCTGGCCGTCCGCGACTCCAAGCGGACGGACGGCCCGGCCGTGCTCTTCACCGGGCCGGCCTGGGACGGCTTCCTCGCCTCGGTCCGGGCGGACCTGCACGACCCGGTCGCACCGGGCCGCTGACGCCTACCGGTCCGTGGCTCCGGCCGGAGCGGTCCCCAGGACCGTCCCGACGGCCCGGACGATCTCGTCCCCCGTGAGATCGGCCCGAGCGGTCAGCCGCAGCCGGGAAATGCCGTCCGGCACCGACGGCGGACGGAAGCACCCCACGGACAGACCTGCCTCGCGGCAGTCGGCGGCCCAGCGCAGTGCCGCCGAAGCCGACGGGGCCCGCACCGACACCACGGCCGCGTCCGGCCGGGCCGCGGTCAGGCCGGACGCGGTGAGCCGCTCGTACAGCTCGGCGGCCACGTCCCGGACCCGGGCCGCGCGCTCCGGTTCGCGCCGGAGCAGGCGCAGGCTCGCCAGTGCGGCGCCGGCGGCGGCCGGGGCCAGCCCGGTGTCGAAGATGAAGGCGCGCGCGGTGTTGACCAGGTGCCGGATGACCTTGGCCGGGCCCAGTACCGCCCCGCCCTGGCTGCCCAGCGACTTCGAGAGGGTCATCGTCGCGACCACGCCGGGCGCGCCCGCCAGCCCCGCGGCGTGCAGGGCGCCCCGGCCCCCCTCGCCGAGCACCCCCAGACCGTGCGCGTCGTCCACCACCAGGGCGGCGCCCTCGGCCCGGCAGGCCCCGGCGTACGCGGCGAGCGGGGCGGCGTCCCCGTCCACCGAGAAGACCGAGTCGGTGACGAGCAGGGCGCGCCCGCCGTGGGCGGCGAGGGTCTTGCGGACGGGTTCCGGATCGCTGTGCGGGGTGACCGCGACCTCGGCGCGCGAGAGCCGACAGCCGTCGACGATCGAGGCGTGGTTCCCGGCGTCGGAGACCACCAGCGTGCCGCGCTCGCTCAGCGCCGTCACGGCGGCGAGGTTCGCGGCATATCCGGAGGAAAGCACCAGAGCCGCCTCGAAACCGGTGAAATCGGCGAGTTCCCGTTCGAGTTCGGTGTGCAACTCCGTGGTGCCCGTGACCAGGCGGGATCCGGTGGCGCCGGCGCCCCAGCGTTCGGCGGCCTCGCACGCCCCGCGCACGGTCTCGGGATGCCGGGACAGACCCAGGTAGTCGTTGCTCGCCAGGTCCAGCAGGGGCGAGGAGGCGGGCCTCGGGCGCAGCGTCCGCACCAGCCCCGCCCGCTCTCGGGCCCGCTCCGCGCCGTCGATCCAGGCGAAGACGTCCTCGGGTTGCGGGGTGTGCTGCGTCATCGGCGGTCCTCGTGTTTTGTCGGCAGTCGACAGATCTGCTCGACCCTAGCCGTCGCGACCCGAGGGACTGGTGTGGCGATCCACACACTCCCTTCAGGCCATGTTGTCCGATCTCTCCTTGGCCGGGAGTGCTCGCGTGGTCCAGGATCGGGCCCATGGACCTGCTGAACACCCTGGTGGAAAAGGGACTGCGGCGCGAGCTGCCGACCCGTGAAGAGGCGCTCGCCGTGCTGGCGACCTCCGACGACGAACTGCTCGACGTGGTGGCCGCTGCCGGCAAGGTGCGCCGCCAGTGGTTCGGGCGCCGCGTCAAGCTGAACTACCTGGTCAACCTGAAGTCGGGGCTCTGCCCCGAGGACTGCTCGTACTGCTCGCAGCGGCTCGGCTCGAAGGCCGAGATCCTCAAGTACACGTGGCTGAAGCCCGAGGAGGCCTCCCAGGCCGCCGCCGCGGGCGTCGCCGGCGGCGCCAAGCGGGTCTGCCTGGTGGCCAGCGGACGCGGCCCGACGGACCGCGACGTGGACCGCGTCGGCAAGACCATCGCGGCCATCAAGGAGCAGAACGAGGGCGTCGAGGTGTGCGCCTGTCTGGGTCTGCTCTCCGACGGGCAGGCCGAGAAACTGCGCGACGCGGGTGCGGATGCCTACAACCACAACCTCAACACGTCCGAGGCCACGTACGGCGCGATCACCAAGACGCACACCTACGCGGACCGTGTCGATACGGTGCAGAAGGCGCACGCGGCCGGCCTGTCGGCCTGCTCCGGCCTGATCGCCGGCATGGGCGAGAGCGACGAGGACCTGGTCGACGTCGTCTACTCGCTGCGCGAGCTGGACCCCGACTCGGTGCCGGTCAACTTCCTGATCCCCTTCGAGGGCACCCCGCTCGCCAAGGAGTGGAACCTCACCCCGCAGCGCGCCCTGCGGATCCTGGCGATGGTCCGCTTCGTCTGCCCCGACGTCGAGGTCCGCCTCGCCGGCGGTCGCGAGGTGCACCTGCGTTCGATGCAGCCGCTGGCCCTGCACCTGGTCAACTCGATCTTCCTCGGCGACTACCTCACCAGCGAGGGCCAGGCCGGCCAGGCCGACCTCGACATGATCGCGGACGCCGGATTCGAGGTGGAGGGCGCCGGTACGTCGACCCTGCCCGCGCACCGCTCCGACGTCACCGCCGGCGGGGGCTGCGGCTCCCACGCGGGCGGCGCCTCCGTCTGCGGTTCGGGCGGCCCGGCCGACGCGGCCGAGGGCGGCTGCGGTTCGGCGTGCGGCGGCTGTTCCGGACACGCCGACGAGGCGCCCGCCCAGGCCCCCGCCCAGGCGGAGGCGGGCGAGGTCCGCCCCGACCTCGTCGCGGTGCGCCGCCGCGGTGCGGGGACGGAGCTCGCGCCCAATGCGTGACCCGTTCCCCCTGCACGACCCGCTCGACCGGATGTCCGAGACCGCGCAGCTGATCGACCTGGACCGGCAGCACGTCTGGCACCCGTACGGCCCGATGCCCGGGCGGCAGGAGAACCTGGTCGTCTCCTCCGCCTCGGGCGTCCGGCTGCGGCTCGCCGCCCCCGCGCAGGGACAGGAGGAGCTGGTCGACGGCATGTCCTCCTGGTGGTCGGCGATCCACGGCTACAACCACCCGGTGCTGAACGAGGCGGCGACGGCCCAGCTCGGCCGGATGTCGCACGTGATGTTCGGCGGGCTCACCCACGAGCCCGCCGTCCGGCTGGCCGAGAAGCTCGTCGAGATCACCCCGGCCGGACTGGAGCACGTCTTCCTGGCCGACTCGGGCTCGGTGTCCGTCGAGGTCGCCGTCAAGATGAGCCTGCAGTACTGGCGTTCGCTCGGCCGCACCGGCAAGACCCGGCTGCTGACCTGGCGCGGCGGCTACCACGGCGACACCTGGCAGCCGATGGCCGTGTGCGATCCCGACGGCGGCATGCACGAGCTGTGGCAGGGCCACCTGCCCCGGCAGGTGTTCGCCGACGCTCCGCCCGGGGACTTCGACACCCCCGTGGACCCGGCGTACGCCGACCACCTGCGCACCCTGATCGCCGCCCACGCGGACGAGCTGGCCGCGGTGATCGTCGAGCCGGTGGTCCAGGGCGCGGGCGGCATGCGCTTCCACAACCCGGGCTACCTGCGGGTGCTGCGCGAGCTGTGCGACGAGTACGGGGTCCTGCTGATCCTGGACGAGATCGCGACGGGCTTCGGCCGCACCGGCGTGCTCTTCGCCGCCGACCACGCGGGGATCACCCCGGACGTGATGTGCCTCGGCAAGTCGCTGACCGGCGGCTACCTCACCCTCGCGGCCACCCTCTGCACCCGGCGGGTCGCCGACGGGATCTCCCAGGGCGAGGTGCCGGTGCTCGCGCACGGCCCGACCTTCATGGGCAACCCCCTCGCCACGGCGGTGGCGCTCGCCTCGATCGACCTGCTGCTCGGGCAGGACTGGGCGGGCGAGGTCAAGCGGATCGAGGCGGGGCTGCGCGAGGGGCTCGAAGGGGCCCGCGCGCTTCCCGGGGTCCGGGACGTACGGGTGCTGGGCGCGCTCGGAGCGGTCCAGCTCGACCACCCCGTCGACGTGTGGGCCGCCACCCGGGCGGCGGTCCGGGAGGGCGTCTGGGTGCGGCCGTTCCGCGACCTGATCTACGTGATGCCGCCCTACGTCACCGGCGACGCCGATCTGGCGCGGATCTGCCGGGCCGTCCTCGCAGCCGCTCGGGAAGGCTGACATGCCCGTACTCGTCGTGTCCGGAACGGGCACCGAAATCGGCAAGACCGTGGTCACCTCGGCGATCGCGGCGGCCGCCGCGGCCGCCGGGCGTTCGGTCGCGGTCCTCAAGCCGGCGCAGACCGGCGTCGGCCCCGGGGAGCCGGGGGACGCCGCCGAGGCCGTCCGCCTGGCCGGCCCGGCCGTCACCGCGCTTGAGCTGGTCCGCTACCCCGAGCCCCTGGCGCCGGACACCGCCGCGCGGCGCTCCGGGCTGGCGACGCTCGCCCCCGCCGCCATCGCGGAGGCGGCCTCGCGGCTCGCCGCCGACCACGACCTCGTCCTCGTGGAGGGCGCGGGCGGGCTGCTCGTGCGCTTCGACGAGAAGGGCCACACCCTGGCCGACGCGGCGCGGCTGCTGGCGGCCCCGGTACTGGTCGTCGCCCCGGCGGGACTCGGGACGCTGAACTCCACCGCCCTGACGGCGGAGGCCCTGCGCGCCCGGGACCTGAGCCCGTTCGGGGTGGTGGTCGGCAGCTGGCCCGCCACGCCCGACCTGGCGGCCCGCTGCAACCTCGCCGACCTGCCCGACGTGTCGGGGATCCCGCTGCTGGGGGCCGTCCCGGAGGGGTCCGGCGCTCTGGAACCCGCCGCGTTCCGTACGGCCGCCCCCGGCTGGCTGGCCCCCCGCCTGCACGGCACCTGGTCGGCGGAGTCCTTCCTGGCGGAGTGGCCGGCCTGACTCCCGGTCGGCGCGGCCGGCCCGGTGGAGGAGCCCGGTGATCTGCCCGTCTCACCGGGAGCGGACCTCCGGAGGGGAGGCGTGGCCGCCGAAGGCGGGGGGCCGTGGCCCCCGCCCACGGCCCCGCCGCCGGGCTCTCCCCCGCGTCCAGGACCGTCGCGCCGGCGACGGGGTGCCCGGTGACGGGCACCCCGGCCGCCGCCTCCGCGTCCACCCCGACGTCGGGACCGGCGCGGGGACGCCGGTAGCCGCCGGCCGCGCGCGGGCGGGGAATCCGTGCGCGCTGAGCGCGGTGGACGGGGGCGGGCGTCGGCGGGTGCGGACCCGCCGGGCGGGCCGGTTCCCATCCCCCGGTCCGATCATCGGGGCGGGCGGGAGGGCGCACCCGTCCCGGTCGGCGTCGGGCCGTCGTCAGTGGCCGCCCTTCGGTTCGCGGCAGCCGCCCTCCGCGTACGGCCCGTGGGCCTCGACCCGCGCCGGGGTGCCGGCCGTCCCCTCTACGCAGGGGCCGCTCCCGGGGATCCACAGGGCGAAGCCGGGGCCCGTTCCGCCGGCCCCGTCGACCACGTCACCGGGGCCGACCGGGTACCCGAGGCCCCGGAGCAGCCCGGTCAGATCGGCGGCGGTACCCGGCGGCTTGCCGGCGAGCGCCGACCTGATCCGCGCCGCATGGGCGTCCCCCCGGCACGTGCCCTCGGCGGACAGCCCGGCCTGTTGCCGGTAGCCGTGGTTCTCCGCGTACTTGCGCGCCTCCGGGTCCGCCGGCAGCTCCCGCTCCGCGGGCGCCGAGGCGGGGGCACCCGACCCGGCCCCGGCGCAGCGCGCCGCCACCTCGGCGAAGAACACCTCCGGGCCGGGCGGGGCCGCCGCCTTCGGGCGCTCCGCCGGGGCCGCCTCGCAGCCGGTCAGCAGCAGCGCGCCGGCGGCCAGCAACCCGGCGGCCGTGAGCGGGACACGGGTGGTGCGGGATGTCACGTGGTCTCCCCTTCCTCGCGGGCGCCGCCCCCAAGTGCGCTGCCCGGACTGCCGATTATCACCTCACGCCCCGCAGGCACCCGCGGCCGTGCTCCCGGACCGGGCTCCCGGCCGTGCTCACGGACCGTGCTCACGGACCGTGCTCACGGCAGCGGTTCCCGGCATTCCGGTTTCACCGCGCGCCGGGACGGGGAACCTGCCCGGCAGGGCACGCGCACCCGTGTCCGCCCCCGAGCCGCGCCAGGAGGTCCGCCGTRCCGCCCGCACCTCCCCCCGATCCGGTCCACCACCCGCACTTCGCCCGGTTCTACGCCCGCGCCAGCACCGCCGCCGAGACCCGCATGGGCATGGGCGTCCTGCGCCGGGAGCTCCTGCACGGGGTCTCCGGCCGCGTCATCGAGATCGGCGCGGGCAACGGCCTGAACTTCGCGCACTATCCCCGTGCCGTCTCCGAGGTCGTCGCGGTCGAACCGGAGCGCACCCTGCGACGCCTCGCGGCCGCGGCGGCGCTGCGCGCCGAGGTACCGGTGGACCTCGTACCGGGGGTCGCGGAGGCCCTTCCGGTGAAGAGCGAGGCCTTCGACGCCGCCGTGGCCTCCCTGGTGCTGTGCACCGTACGCAACCTCCCCCGCGCCCTCGCGGAGCTCCACCGGGTGCTGCGGCCCGAAGCGGAGCTGCGGTTCCTGGAACACGGGCTCGCCCCCGGTCCCGGTATGGCCGCCGTCCAGCGGACGCTCGACCGGACCGTGTGGCCCCGCCTCTTCGGCGGTTGCCACACCGCCCGCGACCCGCTCGCCGCGATCGAGGCGGCCGGCTTCCGGATCGTCTCGCACCGCTCCTTCCGCCTGCCCGAACGCGGCCCGGCCCTGCCCACCTCCTACTGCGTCATCGGCACGGCCCGTCGCTCCCGCGACTGACCGCCCCCTCCCCCGGCGGGTCCGCGAACCCGGCCGCCAGCAGGTCGCGGAGCCAGCGGTGTCCCGGGTCGGCCGCGTTGCGGGGGTGCCAGGCCATCCCGATGTCGAGCGGGGCCAGGTCGAGCGGGATGGGGAAGGTCCGCAGGCCCAGTGCGGAGATCGTGTCGGTGAGCCAGTCCGCCGGCGTGAGCGCGACGAGGTCGCTGTCGCGGGCGAGCGGCATCGCGCTCGTGTGGCTGGGCACGATCACCGCGGTCCGGCGCCGCAGCCCGAGTTCCGCGAGCGCGCCGTCGATGGGTCCCACGCGCTTGCCGAGCCGGGAGATGCCGATGTGGTCGGCAGCGGCGAAGCTGCGGGCGTCGATCCGCCGTTCGAACAGGGGGTGACCGCTGCGGGCGACCCCGACCAGCCGCATCCGGGTGAGGGGCCGGGTCAGGATCTCGGGGTCCAGGTGCCCGAGGACACCGAGTTCGACGTCCACCCGGCCCTGCCGCAGCCCGGGGCCGCCTTCCACCGACTCCGGAAGGAAGACCACGTCCACGTTCGGGGCCTCCGCGTGGATGCGGTCGGTCAGCGCCCCCGCCAGCCCCACCAGGAGCAGGTCGGTGGCCTGCACGGTGAAGGTGCGGTGGAGGTGCGCGGGGTCGAAACCGGCCCCGGGGCGCAGGACGTTGTCGCATCCTCGGAGCAACGCCCGTACCTCCTCGCGGAGTTCCAGGGCGCGTGGGGTCGGGACCAGACCCTGGCCCGCCCGGACCAGCAGGGGATCGCCCACGGTGCGGCGGAGCCGGGCCAGGGTGCGGCTGACCGCGGCGGGCGAGGTACCCAGCCGCTCCGCGGCGCGGGTCACGCTGTGCTCCTGTAGCAAGGCGTCCAGCACCCGCAGCAAATTGAGATCCATGACCGCTCCTGAGCTGCATTTTTACGCCTGGGTCAACTATGGGATGCCGATCCTTGCATGGCTGTGGAGGCCTTCGGTGCCCAGAGTGGGAGGGGCCGCGAGAACACGCGGCGTCACCCCCTTCTCCTCCTTCCTCAGGGATCCTCCATGCAGCAGTTCCCGCGCGCCGGCCGGGCCGGCGACGTCCTCGCCGTGGTCAGCCAGAGCGGACCGACGGTCTCGTTCTTCGACGCCGCCTCCGACCGGCACCTCGGCTCGGTGGAAGTCCTCGCCGAGCCCCACGAGTTGTGCTTCGACCCCACGGAGCGCCTGCTGTGGTGCACCACCGCGTACCGTTCGGGCTACTACCACGCGAACGGCGGCCGGCGCACCGAACTGACCGTCATCGACCCCGACACCCGCCGGATCGTCGAGGTCGTCGACCTCGCCCCGGAACACGGTCCGCACGGCCTGGCACTGGACCCGGCCCGCCGGCTCCTCTACGTCAGCGTCGAGGGCTCGGCGGACCGGCCCGGCGGCGTGGTGGTCGTCGACACCCGGACCCGCCGGCCGGTCGGCAGGATCGACACCGACGCGCCCGGTCCGCACTGGTTCGCAATCGACCCGGCGGGCAGGACGGGTTACGCCACCAACAAGGAGGCGCCGTTCGTGTCGATCGTCGACCTCGAACGGGGCGTCCTCACCGGCAAGGCCGAAGTGCCGGGCAGCGAGGGCCTGGCCGTCTCCGCCGACGGCACGCACGCCTTCGTCGCCGCGCCCTACGCCGGTTCCTTCTCCACCGCCGAGGAGCGGCCGGCCCCGGGCATCCGGGTGGTCGACGCCCGGACGGCGTCCGTCGTCGACACCCTGCCCACGCGCGACGTGGTCCTCCCGGTGCACCTGACGTCGAGGGGGAAACTGCTCGCGGGCGAGCTGTGCATGACCCCCGACCCGAACTCCCGGCTCGGCAGCCACGCCCCCGGCCGTCTCACGGTCTTCTGCGCCGGAACCCGCGAGCGGCTCGGCGAGGTGGAGGTCGGGCACTTCCCGCTGACCATCACCTCCTCGCCGGACGGCCGGATCGCATACGTGGCCTGCGTGATCTCGTCCACCGTCGACATCGTCGACCTGGAGACGCTGGGGACCCTGGCCCGGCTGGACATCGCCAGACTCGCCGAACCCGGCGCCCACGGCCTGGCCTACGTCCCCCGCCCCTCCTGACCCACCCGCACTCACCGGACACTGAGGAGCGGGGCACGGGGAGGGCGCCCGCCACCTCCGACGAAGTCAGCCCGCCGTGACCACCGTGACCACCGCGCCCGGCGGGACGCGCCGGTCACGGCGTACTGCCCCTGGACGCGCGCGTTCACCCGCCCGGCGGATCCGGGTCCCGGTTCACCCGGCCGCCGGCCTTCCGACTCCCCGCCGGGACGGGGCCCGCCCCCGAGCGGAGCCGGCACGGAAGCCCCTCCTCACCCCTGCGCGAACGGCTTCACCCACCGGCGCCAGCGGTCCTCGCGCTCATAGCCGGCCGCCGCCCACATCCGGTGTGCCCGCTCGTTCGCCTCCAGGACCATCGCGTCACCGCGCCGGCCCCCGACCGCGACGAAGCGCAGCTCGGCCGCCTCCAGCAGCGCCGAAGCGATCCCCTGGCGGCGGCGGGCGGGCAGTACGGCGAGCCGGTACAGGGAAGCCCGCCATCCGTCCCAGCCGGCGATCACGGAGCCGACGAGGACCCCGTCGGACTCCGCGAGGATCAGGGCCTGCGGGTCACGGGTGATGAGCCGGGTCACGCCGTCCACGTCGTCCGTGATCGAGGTGCCCTCGGCCGCCTCCTTCCAGAAGGCGAGCACGTTCTCGGCATCGGCCGCGGCGGCGGTACGTATCCGGAATTCGGTCATGATCGGGAGCCAAGCACGCCCCACCGGCGCCCCGCCACCGACTTCCACCCCGCGAGACGCGGCCGGGAACGGACGGACCACCCGCGCCCGCTCGGCCAAAAGAGCGACGCTTTACCTTTGCCCTTCCTTTACCATGTGGGAAACGGTCCCGGTTCGACGAAGACGAAAGGTGTGAGCGTCCGCCCATGGGCGAGCCTCCCAGTCCCCGACATCCCCGTACGCGACATCGCGCGGCCCCCCTCCTCCTGACTGATCATGGGACGGAGGTGAACGTCCGATGACCGAAGTGCTCCTGCTCGTCGTGGCCCTGCTGCTCTGCCTTGCCTGCGGAGTCTTCGTCGCGGCCGAGTTCTCGCTGACCACGGTCGAGCGCAGCGAGCTCGAACGCGCCGTCGAGCGCGGCGAGCGGGGTGCCGACAGCGCCCTGGCCGCCGTCCGCAGCCTGACCTTCCAGCTCTCCGGCGCCCAGCTCGGCATCACGGTGACCGGCCTGGTCATCGGCATGATCTCCAAGCCCTCGATCGCCGCCCTGCTCCAGGGGCCCTTCGAGGCCATGGGGCTCTCGGCCGCCGCCGCCTCCTCCACGGCCCTGGTACTGGGCACCGCCCTGTCGACCGTGGTGCTGATGGTCGTCGGCGAGCTGGTGCCCAAGAACTGGGCCATCTCCTCCCCGCTGGCCATCGCCAAGCGCGTCGCCACCGCGCAGCGGGTCTTCAGCCGCGCCTTCAAGCCCCTGATCAGCCACCTCAACACCACGGCCAACCACATGGTCCGACGGTTCGGCATGGAACCCGCCGAGGAGCTGGCCTCCGCGCGCAGCCCCCAGGAGCTGGTGGCCCTGGCCCGGCACTCCGCGAAGGCGGGCGCGCTGGAGAAGGACACCGCCGAGCTGTTCGTGCGGACCCTGAACCTGGCCGACCTCACCGCGGAGAACGTGATGACCCCGCGCGTGCAGGTGACCGCCCTCGACGTCCAGACCACCGCCGAGGACGTGGCCAACGCGACCATGGCCACCGGCCTGTCGCGCTTCCCCGTCTACCGGGGCAGCCTCGACACCGTCGTCGGCACCGTCCACATCAAGGACGTGCTCGCGCTGCCCGCCGCGGAGCGGCACCGCCATCCCGTCTCGCAGCTGCTGCGCGAGCCCCTCCTCGTACCGGAGTCCCTGACGGTGGACCGGCTGCTGGACCGGCTCTCCGGCAAGCAGACCATGGCCGTCGTGATCGACGAATACGGGGGCACGGCGGGGGTGGCCACGCTGGAGGACATCGTCGAGGAGGTCGTCGGCGAGGTACGCGACGAGCACGACCCGCACGAGACCTCCGACCTGGCCCCCGCCGGTACGGACGAGTCCGGCCGGGCCCTGTACTCCGCCGACGGCGCCGCACGCACCGATCAGCTCCGGCTGATCGGCCTGCGCGTCCCGGACGGCCCGTACGAAACCCTGGCCGGACTGATAGCCACCGAACTCGGCCGGATCCCGGCCGTCGGGGACAGCCTGGAACTGGACGGCTGGCGCCTGGACGTGGTGGACGCCGGCGGGCGCCGAGCCGCCCGCGTGCTGCTGCACGCACCGGGTGGAGCCGCCGGTGACGAGCCTACGGAGGGGGCCCGATGACCGTCGTCCAGCTGCTGATCGGCCTGGCGACCCTGGTCGTCAACGCCTTCTTCGTCGGCGCGGAGTTCGCGCTGATCTCGGTCCGGCGCAGCCAGATCGAGCCGTACGCCGAGCAGGGCGACCGACGCGCCCGCGCCGTGCTGTGGGGCCTGGAACACGTGTCGGCGATGATGGCGGCGGCCCAGCTGGGCATCACCCTGTGCACCCTGGTGCTGGGCGTGGTGGCCGAGCCCGCCATCGCACACCTGCTGACCCCGCTCTTCGACCTCGTCGGGGTGCCCTCCGGGCTGACGCACGCGATCTCCTTCGTGATCGCGCTGGCGCTGGCGACGTACCTGCACATGCTGTTCGGGGAAATGCTGCCGAAGAACGTGGCGCTGTCCGAGCCGGTGCGCACCGCGCTGCTGCTGGGCCCGCCGCTGGTGGCCGTGACCCGTGCGCTGAAGCCGGTGATCTTCGCGATCAACGCCTTCGCCAACGCGCTGCTGCGGCTGCTGCGGGTGGAGGTGAAGGACGAGGTCGCGGCGACGTTCTCGGACGACGAGCTGGCCCGGATCGTCAAGGACTCCAGTGCCGCGGGGCTCATCGACGACCGGGCGAGCGAGCGGCTGTACGACGCTCTGGAGCTGGGTCGACGCCCGGTCACCGATGTGGTGCTGCCGGTGGACCGGGTGGTCACGGCGCGGCTGGGCATCACGGCGGACGGGCTGGAGCTGCTGTCGGCCGAGTCGGGGTACTCACGTTTCCCCGTGATCGACGAGCAGCGCCGGATCCTGGGCTACCTGCACGTCAAGGACGCCCTCGACGTGGTGGAGCGGGACGAACCGTTCCCGGAGTCCGAGCTTCGCTCCATCGCGCAGGTGCGGGCGGAGACCCCGCTGGACGACGTGCTCACCGCCATGCGGCGCAGCCGTACGCACCTGGCGGCCGTCCTCGGGGCGGACGGGGCCATGACGGGCCTGGTGACGATGGAGGACGTGCTGCGCGAGCTGTTCGGCCGGCCCGCGTCCGCCTGACGCCCGCGCGGTCCCCGGCCCCGCGGGGCCGGGGTACCGCGCGGTAGCATCGCTCCGCCATGGAGATGAATGCGCCTTACACCAGTTTCGTCGCGATCGGCGACTCCTTCACCGAGGGCATGTCCGACCTGCTGCCGGACGGCTCCTACCGGGGCTGGGCCGATCTGCTGGCCGCCCGGCTCGCGGCGCGCGAGCCGGGCTTCCGCTACGCGAACCTCGCGGTGCGCGGAAAGCTGATCGGGCAGATCGCCGAGGACCAGGCCCCGGCCGCCGCCGCGATGGGCGCCGACGTGGTGACGCTGGTGGGCGGGCTCAACGACGCCCTGCGGCCGAAGGTCGACATGGGCAGGGTCCGCGGCCACCTGGAAGAGGCCGTGGCCCTGCTGGCCCCGTCCTGCGGGCGGCTGGTGCTGATGCGCTCCCCGGGCCGCAACGGTCCGGTCATGGAACGCTTCCGGCCCCGCATGGAGGAGCTGTTCGGCATCCTCGAAGAGCTCGCCGCCCGACACGGGGCGCTGCTGGTGGACCTGTACGGGGCCCCGGTGCTCGGCGATCCGCGCATGTGGGACGTCGACCGGCTGCACCTGACCGCCGAAGGCCACCGGCGGGTGGCGGAGGCGGTCTGGCAGAGCCTGGGCCTGCCCGCGCAGGAGGACTGGCGGGCCGCCCTGCCGCCCGCAGCGGCCCCCGGCTGGCAGGTGCGCCGGACCGAGGACCTGCGCTTCGCCCGGCAGCACCTGCTCCCCTGGATCGGCCGCCGCCTGACGGGCCGCTCCTCGGGCGACGGCCGCCCCTCCAAGAGGCCCGAACTGCTGCCGTACGGGGCCTCGCCGCCCTCGTAGCATCACACCATCACCGGTGGCGCCCCCACCTGCGTGAACGCACAGCCGCGGCCCAAGTAGAATCCCTACACGTGACAGCCAAGCCCCGCATCCCCAATGTCCTGGCCGGCCGCTACGCCTCCGCGGAGCTCGCCATCCTGTGGTCCCCCGAGTACAAGGTGACGCTGGAGCGGCGGCTGTGGCTCGCCGTGCTGCGCGCCCAGAAGGACCTCGGCATCGACGTCCCGGACGCCGCCCTCGCCGACTACGAGCGCGTCCTTGAGACCGTCGACCTCGCCTCCATCGCCGAGCGCGAGAAGGTCACCCGGCACGACGTGAAGGCCCGGATCGAGGAGTTCAACGCCCTCGCCGGCCACGAGCACGTGCACAAGGGCATGACCTCCCGCGACCTGACCGAGAACGTCGAGCAGCTGCAGATCCGGCTCTCGCTGGAGCTGGCCCGGGACCGCACGGTCGCCGTCCTGGCCCGTCTCGGCAAGCTGGCCGGCGAGCACGCCGAGCTGGTCATGGCCGGCCGCTCCCACAACGTCGCCGCGCAGGCGACGACCCTGGGCAAGCGTTTCGCGACCGCCGCCGACGAGCTCCTGGTCGCCTACGACCGCCTGGAGAACCTCCTCGACCGCTACCCGCTGCGCGGGATCAAGGGTCCGGTCGGCACCGCCCAGGACATGCTCGACCTGCTGGGCGGCGACACCGCCAAGCTGGCCGACCTGGAACAGCGCATCGCCGCCCACCTCGGCTTCTCCCAGGCCTTCACCTCCGTGGGCCAGGTCTACCCGCGCTCGCTCGACTACGACGTGGTCACCGCGCTGGTGCAGCTGGCCGCCGCCCCGTCCTCGATCGCGAAGACGATCCGCCTGATGGCGGGCCACGAGCTGGTCACCGAGGGCTTCAAGCCCGGCCAGGTCGGCTCCTCCGCGATGCCGCACAAGATGAACACCCGCTCCTGCGAGCGCGTGAACGGCCTGATGGTCATCCTGCGCGGCTACGCCTCGATGACCGGCGAGCTGGCCGGCGACCAGTGGAACGAGGGCGACGTCTCCTGCTCCGTGGTCCGCCGCGTGGCCCTGCCCGACGCGTTCTTCGCCTTCGACGGCCTGCTGGAGACCTTCCTGACCGTCCTCGACGAGTTCGGCGCCTTCCCGGCCGTCGTGGCCCGCGAACTGGACCGCTACCTGCCCTTCCTCGCCACCACCAAGGTGCTGATGGGCGCGGTGCGGGCCGGTGTGGGCCGTGAGGCCGCCCACGAGGTCATCAAGGAGCACGCGGTGGCCTCCGCGCTCGCCATGCGCGAGCAGGGTGCCGAGCGCAACGAGCTGCTGGACAAGCTGGCCGCCGACGCGCGGATGCCGCTGGACCGCGCGCAGCTGGACGCCCTGATGGCCGACAAGCTGTCGTTCACCGGCGCCGCGGGCGACCAGGTCGCGACCGTGGTCTCCCGGATCGAGGCCATCGCCAAGGAGCACCCGGAGGCCGCCGGGTACGCGCCAGGGTCGATCCTCTGACCCCCGACGAGCTCGAAGCCGCCCGAGACCGCGTCGTGCCGGACGTGGTCTCGGGCGGTCTGCGCGTGCTCTTCTGCGGGATCAACCCGGGGCTCCTGTCCGCCGCGACGGGCCACCACTTCGCCCGGCCGGGCAACCGTTTCTGGCCGGTCCTCCACCTGTCCGGCTTCACGCCCCGCAGGCTGGCCCCGGAGGAGCAGGAGGAACTGCTCACCTACCGCCTCGGCATCACGAACGTCGTGGCCCGGGCGACCGCCCGCGCCGACGAACTCACCGCGGAGGAGTTCCGTGAGGGCGGCCGGATCCTGACGGCGAAGGTCGAACGGTTGCGGCCCGACTGGCTCGCCGTGGTCGGCGTCACCGCCTACCGCACCGCCTTCGGCGACCGCCGGGCCCGGATCGGTCCCCAGGACCGGACCATCGGCACCACCCGCATCTGGGCACTGCCCAACCCCAGCGGCCTCAACGCCCACTGGACCGCGGAGTCCATGGCCCAGGAGTACGCCCGCCTCCGCGAGGCGGCGGAGGCGCCGCCCACCCCCTGACCGGCGCCGGGCGGGCTCAGGGGTGCCCCTCGCCCGAGTGCTCCCGGACCGCCCCGCCCCTCGGGGTCGTTCACGCGCCGCCGGCCCTGCCGTCGATCACTCGGCGCGGCCCGCGATGATCCGCGCGCACTCCATCGACTCGGCGTGGGTGGTGTCGATCTCCAGGTCGTAGACCACGCCTTGGTGGACGACCTCCGCCTGTGAGACGGCCATCCCCAGGGTCCGGTCGCCCCGCGCGACCTCCCGGCCCGCGGCCACCGCGCCCTCACACCTGACACCCACCCACAGCACCCGCAGCCCGCCCAGAGCCTGCTGCCAGCGCTTCTGGGACGCTGCCCCGCCGAGGAACACCTCGTCGACGACGATCCGGGCCCCGCCCCGCGCCATCGCGGCGATCCCCTCGATCCAGGCCGCCTCCAGGGCCCGGAACGCGGGCCCGACGACCACCTCGCCGTCCGGAGCGAACTCGATGCCCCCGTCCATCGCCCGCATCGACGCCGGCATCGCGTCGACCAGGGTGTCCGTCCCGAAGACCAGCCACGGATCCGGCAGGACCGCCTGCAGGCACCGGGCGATCCCCGACTTGCCGGAGCTGGATCCGCCATTGAGAACGATCACCTGAGTACGCACCGCGCCACAGTAGGGCCACCGCATCGGCGGCCGACAGCGGATTTCGAGGTCCTACGGCGGGTCCGTCACGGTGATCCCCGCCATCAGCGTGTAGGGGTCCTCCTCACCCCACTGCGTCACACAGGCCACCAGCCAACGGTCCTCCGCCCGCCAGAGGTGCACGTGATCGGTGCTGTGCGTCAGTTCCTCCCAGGGCTGCGCAAGCTCCTCCGGCGCGGTGTCCAAGGCGGCCGGCGAGCGCAGCGTGAAGACCAGAGGCGTCCCCCAGCGCTCCGTCAGGGCCTGGGTGAGGGCCGCGTACTCGGCGCTGATCTGGTCGGCGGCCTCCCGGCGGCCCGAACCGTCGTCCTCCCAGAAGTCCCCGGTCTCCTCCAGACGGACGAGATGGTAGCCGGGGCCGCTGCTGTGCCGACCGAGGCGCACCGGCATGTCCACGAAGCGCTGGGCCCGCAGCCGATCGATCAGGTCGAGGTGCTGTGCCGTGGTCATACCGTCAGTATTCCGGGGGCCACTGACAATTGGTCCGGCGTCACGCGTCGCGCCGCCGCACGGCCAGCCACCCCGCCGCCAGGGACACGAGGGCCCACAGCGTGGTCACCGCGAGCCCGCTCCACGGACCGAGCGTCCCTTGCGCCTCCAGCCGCATCACTGCCTGGCCGGCCCTGTCGGGCATGAACTGTCCCGCACCGTCGGCGACCTGACCGACCACGAAGGGCACGATCAGCAGGAAGGGTATGAGCAGACTCATCACCAGCGTGCCACTGCGCACCAGGGCCGTCAGACCGGCCGACAGCAGGGCGATCAGCGTGAGGTAGGCGCCGCTGCCGAACACGGCCCGCAGGGTGCCCGGGTCCCCCAGGGAGAGGGCGTACTCCCCCATCAGGGCCTGGCCGGAGACGAAGGTGACGAGGCCGGTGATCTGACCGACCACGAAGGCGAGTCCGGCCACCGTGGCGGCCTTCGCCAGGTACAGCCGGGTCCGGTTGGGCACGGCGGTGAGCGACACCCTCAGCGCTCCGTCGCGGAATTCACCGGCGATGGCCGTGGCGCCGAAGGCGACGGCCGCTATCTGCCCGAAGTTGATGCCGAAGAACGCCCCGAGCAGGCGGTCCTCCCCCAGCGCTCCCGGTTCCGAGGTGCCGATGGCGGCAGCGGTCAGGACGGTGATGCCGGCGGTGGCCGCGAAGACGGCCAGGAGCGATCCGAGGGTCGAACGGGCGGAACGTATCTTGATCCACTCCGAGTGCAGAACGGAGACGGTGGGCAGGGCTGCGGAGGTCATGACGGTGGCTCCCCTTGGCATTCAGGTGGTGGCGGCGGAGAACTGCGCACGGTTGGCGGTGAGATCGAGATAGGCCTGCTCCAGGGAGGCCCGCTCGTCGGCCAGCTCCAGGACGGGGATGCCCTCACGGGCGGCGAGGACGCCGATCCGGTCGGCCCGTATGCCCTCGACGGTCCAGCACCCCTCCTCGGCGGCGACCAGCTCGAAGCCGTCCCGGGCCAGGGCCGCCCCCATTCGGGCCGGCTCCGAGGTCCGCAACCGCACCCTCCGGGCGCTGCGGGCGCTGATGAACTCCTCCATCGAGGTGTCGACGAGGAGCCTGCCCTGCCCCAGCACCACGAGGTGGTCGACGAACGCCGCCGACTCGGCCATCAGGTGGCTGGAGACGAAGACGGTGCGCCCCTCGGCTGCGAGGCCGCGCATCAGCTCGCGGATCCAGATGATGCCCTGCGGGTCGAGGCCGTTGGTCGGCTCGTCCAGCAGCAGCACTCCGGGGTCGCCCAGCAGGGCGGCTGCTATGCCCAGGCGCTGGCGCATGCCGAGTGAGAAGGTCCCGATGCGGCGGCGGGCGACGGCCGCGATGCCGGCCTGCTCCAGGACCCTGTCGACGCGGGCGGGTGGGATGCCGTTGCTGACGGCGAGCGCGAGGAGGTGGTCGCGGGCCCGGCGGCCCGAGTGGGCCGCCTGGGGATCGAGGAGGGCCCCCACCCGGCGCAGGGGCCGGTCGAGGTCGGCGAACCGGCTCCCGCCGATGGTGGCGGAGCCGGAGGTCGGCCGGTCCAGGCCCAACAACAGCCGCAGGGTGGTGGACTTGCCGGCGCCGTTGGGCCCCAGGAAGCCGGTGACCCTGCCGGGCAGGACGTCGAAGGTCAGGTGGTCCACGACCCGCCGGCTGCCGTGGTCCTTGGTGAGTTCGCGGATCTCGATGCGGTTCATGGCTCAAGCGTCGCCGTCGGGCCTCCCCCCTTCCCTCCCCCATGCGAGGGTGGCGTCTCCCCCACGTGGGGGGCGGTGGCCGTGGATGCCCCTGCTGATCGTCATACCGTTCGGGTTCGTTCCGTGGGTACGGCTGGCGGAGGGGCTCCAGGCACGCTTCCTGCTGACCCCGCAGGAGCGCGAGACCGAGGAGGGCGGCATCGGCACCGCCCCCGCCGTCCGCTGGGCGGACCGCTGGCGGACCGTGCTGTGGCTGGAGATACGGTTGATCGTCTCCGGTGCGGCCATGTTCGCCACCGTGTGGCTGCCGGTCATGACCGTCGAACTCGTCGCGACCGCTCTCGGACACCCGCTCGACGACGACCCGGCCGTGCCGTTCACCCCGGCGCCCTGGGCCGCGGCCCTCCTCGCGCCGCTGCCGCTGGTCGTACTGGTCGTGGTGGTCGTCGTGCTCGGCGAGCTGATCACCGTGATCGCGAGGCGGCTGCTGGGGCCGTCCGCGGCCGAGCGGCTGACGGCACTGGAAGCACGCACGGAACAGCTGCTGGAGCGGACCCGCATCGCGCGCGAGCTGCACGACTCCATCGGGCACGCACTGACGGTGGCGGTGGTCCAGGCGGGCGCGGCGCGCGCGGCCGGCGACCCGGAGTTCACCGACCGCGCCCTCAGCGCGATCGAGGAGACGGGCCGGGCCGCCCTGGAGGACCTGGAGCGGGTACTGACGGTCCTGCGCGAGTCGGGAAAGCCGCCCTCGCAGCGGCCGACGCTGGCGGAGGCGGACCGGCTGCTGGAGTCCGCCCGGGCCTCGGGAGCGGCGGTGGACGCCCGGCTGACCGGCCCTCTGGAGAAGCTGCCCGGACCCGTCACCCGTGAGGGCTACCGGATCCTGCAGGAAGCGCTCACCAACGTACTGCGGCACTGCGGTCCCGTTCCCGTCCGGGTCCGGGTGGAGATGGCCGCGGGCCGGCTGGAACTGGAGGTCACCARCGCCCTGCCGGAGGGCCCGACGGTCATGTCCGGGAGCGGGAGCGGGCTGCGCGGCATGCGGGAGCGGGCCGCGCTGCTCGGCGGAGAGACCGAAACCGGCCCCCACGGGGGTGGTTGGAGAGTGCGCGCCCGGCTTCCGCTGGAGCGAATACGCTGACCGAATGCCGGTTACCGTACTGCTCGTCGACGACGAACCCCTGGTGCGCGCGGGTCTGCGCGCCGTCCTGGACGCCCAGCCCGACATCGAGGTGGTGGGCGAAGCCGCGGACGGTGCCTCCGTCATCCCCCTGGTCCGCCAACTGCGGCCGGACGTGGTGGCGATGGACGTGCGGATGCCCCTGCTCGACGGGATCGAAGCCACCCGGGCGGTCCTGCGCTCGGTGGACTCGCCGCCGAAGATCCTCGTGGTCACCACCTTCGAGAACGACGAGTACGTGTACCAGGCACTGCGCGCCGGAGCGGACGGTTTCCTGCTCAAGCGGGCCCGGCCCTCGGAGATCGTCCACGCGGTGCGGCTGGTGGCGGAGGGCGAGACGCTGCTCTTCCCCTCGGCCGTCCGTGCCCTGGCCGCCGAGTACGGCAATCAGCGGGCGCGCGCGGTGCTCAAGCGGGCCGCGCTCACCGACCGCGAGGAGGCGGTGCTGCGGCTGATGGCGCGCGGCCTGACCAACGTGGAGATCGCGGGGGAACTGCTCGTCGGCACGGAGACGGTGAAGTCACACGTCAGCGCGATTCTGGGGAAGCTGGGGGCGCGTGACCGCACCCAGGCGGTGATCACCGCGTACGAGTCGGGGTTCGTCTCCCCGGCCTGAGGGGAGGGGGCGATCCGGCTGATGGGGGGACCGGTCCTCGCAGCGGCGCCGGGGGCGCAGTACGATCCGCCTGACAGGGCCGCTAGCTGGGAGGACACACGTTGGGGCAGCTGACCGGCGGGGATCCTTCTCTGCTCCGGCGGATCAATTCGGCCGTGGTGCTCCGGGCGCTGCGCGCGGCCCGAGCGCCGACCCTCACCGACCTCACCCGGGTCACCGGGCTCTCCCGGCCGACCGTCGAGGGGGTCGTGGAGGGGCTGATGGGCACCGGGCTCGTCGTCGAGGCCGAGGCCGAGGAAGGCGCACGCCGCCAGGGACGGCCGGCGAGAAGGTTCCGCTTCCGTGCCGAGGCCGGGCATCTGCTGGGCATAGAGATCGGCTCGCACCGGGTCGCGGTGCTGCTGTCCGGGCTGGACGGCCGGGTGATCGGCGCCGGGACGAAGGAGGTCGCCGAGACCGCTTCGGCCGACGAGCGCCTGGAGCGGGTCAGGGCCGCGGTGGCCGATCTGCTGCGCCGGGCCGGCGTGCCGCGGGACTCCCTGCGGGCGGTCGGCGTGGGCAGCCCCGGGATCGTGGAGGCGGACGGCACCGTCCGCCTCGGTACGGCACTGCCCGGCTGGACGGGACTGCCGCTCGGGGACCGGCTGCGGCGCTCGTTCCGGTGCCCGGTCCAGGTGGAGAACGACGCCAACGCGGCGGCGGTCGCCGAGCATTGGAAGGGTGCGGCGCGGGACACGGACGACATCGTGTTCGTGATGGCCGGGCTGAGCCCCGGTGCGGGCTCGCTGATCGGCGGCAGGCTGCACCGCGGGTTCGGCGGTGCGGCGGGCGAGATCGGTGCGCTGCACCTCCTGGGCCGCGAGGTCACCCCGGAGCGGCTGCTGTCCACGACGGGCGAGCCCCTGCACCCGCTGGACGAGCCGGCGGTCGCGGAGGTGTTCGCCATGGCCAAGCGGGGTGACGAGCGGGCGGTGGCCGCGGTGGAGCGGTTCATCCAGCGCCTGGTGCACGACGTGGCGGCGCTGGTGCTGGCGATGGATCCGGAGCTGGTGGTGGTCGGCGGCTGGGCGGCCGGCCTGGACGGGGTCCTGGAGCCGCTTCGGCGGGAACTGGAGCGGTACTGCCTGCGGCCCCCGCGGGTGGCGCTGTCGCTGCTCGGCGAAGCGGCGGTGGCGACGGGGGCCTTGCGGCTGGCGCTGGACCACGTGGAGGAAGAGCTCTTCGCGGTGGAGAAGACGGTCACCGCCCGCCGGTGACCACGCCGCCCCGGTGGACCGCCGCCCGCCGGTGACCACGCCGCCCCAGTGGACCGCCRCCCGCCRGTGACCACGCCGCTCCGGTGGACCGCCGCCCRCACACTGCCGCAGCGCAGGGCTGGGGCTCCCCCGCCCGTCCGCGCGGGGCGACGGCGCCCGGCCCCGTGCGGGGCGGCCCGAAGGCCCGCGGCCCGGTCGCGGGCCCGGACCGGAACCGTCCCGAGGGGCTGATCCCGGTCCGGCGCGGCAGAACAGCAGCCGGACACCGTCGGCACCGGGCCCGGAGAGCAGCCCGCCCGGCGCCCAGGGGGTCGGTCCGGCCGCCCGTCGGCGGACAGGCCTCGTCCGCATGAGCCGACGGAGCGATCGTCGATCCCGGTGGACGGCTGGTGGACGGTGAAGCGCGCCGGTGGGTCGGTGCCCTTGGCTGTCCCGTTGGCCGGCCGGTGCCCCCTCGTTCGGCAGGGGGCGCCGGTCAGCCGGCCGGCAGGACCTTGACGCCGAGTGCCGTGAGCTGCTTGACGACGGCGTGACGGGGGTCGGCGTCGGTGATCAGTCCGCTGACCTTCTCCCAGGGCAGGACGCGGAACCGCGATGCCGTGCCGATCTTCTCGGACGAGGCGAGGACGTAGGTGTCCGCGGCGCGGGCGGCCAGGGTGCGCTTCATCGCGGCCTCTTCGGCGTCACCGGTGGTCAGTCCCGCTTCCGGGTGCACGCCGGTGACGCCGAGGAGGCACAGATCGGCGGAGACGTTCTGTGCGGCCTCGACCGCGGCCGCGCCGCAGGCGACCGCGGAGTGCTTGAAGATGCGGCCGCCGAGGAGGAAGAGCTCGGCCTGCGGGTGGCCGAGCAGGGCGGCGGCGATCGTCGGACTGTGGGTGATCACGGTGCAGGCCAGATCCCGCGGGAGCGCCGCGGCGACGGCCAGGGCGGTGGTGCCGCCGTCGAGGATCAGCGCGCTGCCCGGCCGCACCAGTCCGGCGGCCACGGAGGCGACCTTCCGTTTGCCGTCGGGAGCCACGGTCTGCCGGGCGGCGTAGTCCGCCACGGCCGGGGAGGCGGGCAGCGCCCCTCCGTAGACCCGCTGGCACAGTCCCTCGGCCGCGAGATCGCGCAGATCGCGCCGCACGCTGTCCTCGGAGATCCCCAGTTCGGCGGCGACGTCCTTGGCGACGATCTTGCCCTCGCGGGCGAGCAGCCCCAGCAGGTGGTCACGGCGTTCAGCGGCCAGCATCCGTATTCTCTCCTGTTCTTGCACGTTTCTGCATGTATCGTAGCGCCCCATGACCGACAAGCCCATGCTCGTCCAGGAGAGCGCGTGACAAGCCGCCCCGGCATCGACACCCCCGACCATCGCGGCCGCACCGGCCTCGACCAGGCCGGACGCGGCCTGGCCCGTAACCCCGACGTCGTGGTCCGCGACGTCGAGCTCACCTCCCAGGGCTGGCACGTGTTGCGCCGCACCACCTTCGACCACCGGCGGCGCGACGGACGTTGGGAGACCCAGCAGCGCGAGACCTACGACCGCGGCAACGGCGCCGTCGTCCTGCCCTACGACACCGGACGCGGCCGCGTCCTGCTCACCCGCCAGTTCCGCTACCCGGCCTACGTCAACGACCACCCCGACGGCATGCTCGTCGAAGCGGCCGCGGGCCTGCTCGACGCGGACGACCCGCCGACCGCCATCCGGCGTGAGAGCGCCGAGGAACTCGGCGTCGCGCTCGGCCCGCTCACCCATGTCCTCGACGCCTACATGAGCCCCGGATCCGTCACCGAACGCCTCCACTTCTTCGCCGCCCCCTACACCCCGGCCGACCGGACCGGGCCCGGTGGCGGACTCGAGGAGGACGGCGAAGACATCGAGGTCCTCGAACTGCCCTTCGCGCAAGCCCTTGCCATGACCCGTGACGGCCGCATCGCCGACGGCAAGACCATCCTGCTCCTGCAATGGGCGGCCCTGGACGGCCCCTTCGCCCCCACCGCCGCGGGCCGTGCGGGCGGCCGGCGGCCCACGCATCCCGTATGAGGTCATGCGCGCGCGGAGGGTGCCTGCCGGGGCGCTGTTAGCCTGACTGTCATGATCATGAGGAGCAGTCCCGGTCAGCGGATTTCCGGCGTGCTGTCGCCCAGCGGTCCGCAACGCGCCCTGATCCTCGCGAGCTTCGTCAGTCGGGTGGGCAACGGGCTGTTCAACACCGCCTCGGTGCTCTACTTCACGCTGGTGGTGCACCTGCCCGCCGCACGGGTCGGGGTCGGCCTCACGATCGCCGGGCTGGTCGGGCTGCTGGCCGGGGTCCCGGCCGGGAACCTGGCCGACCGGTACGGGCCGCGCACGGTCTGGCTGACGTCCCTCGCGACGCAAGCCGCGACGATGGCCGCGTTCGTCTTCATCCACGACTGGGTCACGTTCACGCTCATCGCCACCCTGGACCGGCTGGCGGCAACGGCGGGCGGCGCCTCGGGCGGTGCGCTCATCGCCCGTGCCGGCGGTGAACGCCCGGCCGCCTTCAGGGCGAAGCTCCGCACGTTCGTCAACCTCGGCGTGGTCCTGGGCACCCTCGGTGCCGCCGTCGCCGTCTCGGCCGGCACCCGCACCGCGTACACCGTGCTCATCCTCGCCAACGCCGCCAGCTTCGCCTGCGCCGGCCTGATCGCCCTGGGCGGGGTCCCGAACTACCGGCCCCTGCCCCGGCCCGAGGAGCACCATCGCGCGGCGGTCCTGTCCGACCGGCCGTTCGTGTCCTTCGTCGCGCTCTACAGCGCGATGGGCCTGCAGTACCAGACCGTTTCCCTGCTGCTGCCGATCTGGCTCTCCGCCCACACCGACGCTCCCCGCTGGACCGTGGCGGCGGTCTACGCGGTCAACAGCGGGGTGTGCGTGCTGCTCCAGAGCCGGATCGGCTCCCGGGTGGAAACGCCGCGCCAGGGCGGCCGGGCGTTCCGCCTAGCGGGGCTCTTCTTCTTGGTCAGCTGCCCCTTGATGGCCCTGACCGCGGACGTTCCGGTCTGGATCGCGCCAGGGCTCGCCGTCCTCGCCGTAACCGTCCACAGTCTCGGAGAGGTGTGGGAGTCCTCGGGCGGCTTCGCGATCGGCTTCGGTCTGGCCCCCGATCACGCACAGGGCCAGTACCAGGGCTTCTTCGGCGTCGGTTTCGACGCGGGGCAGGCCCTGGCTCCGGTGGTGCTCACGACGGCGGTACTCGGACTCGGACACGCGGGCTGGCTGCTGCTCGGCGTGTTCTTCGCGGCTCTGGGCGCGGCGGGGCCGCCGATGGCCGCGTGGGCGGAACGCACCCGCCGCTCGAACCCGGAAACGGCCTGCGCGACGCATGACCGGCCCGACGGGGCCCCGCTCCCCGACACCGTCTAGTTCTCCGTGCGCGCTGGCGTCCCCGGTCCCGGCGCCCGCGGCGCGAGGCCGGAGCCCCGGGCGCTCGAAGGCCGGCCGTCGAGGCTCCGGGGGCTCCGGGGGCTCCGGGGGAAGGACCGGTTAGGAGGCCGCCCGGGTTTCGGTGATCTCCACACCCGAGTCGCCGAAGGTCAGGCGGCAGGTGTCGGCGCGGTACGTGGCCACGGAGACGGCGGCGGTGCCCTCCGTCGTGAAGTAGCGGGTGGTCACGAGCAGCACGGGGGCGCCGGGCAGCCGGTCCAGTTCCTTGGCGTCGTCGGCGCGGGCGGAGCCCAGCTCGACCGAGCGGTCCTGCCCGTCGAGGGCGAGCCGCTGGAGTTCCCGCAGGACGGCGCGCGCCCGCGCGGGTCCGGCGGGGGCGTCGATGGCGGAGAGGCCGGGCACGGACGCGGCGGGCACGTACAGCAGCTCGGCGGCGACGGCCTGGCCCTGGGTGACCCGGGTCCGGCGCACGGTGTGCACGGGCTGGTCGGGGGCGGTGCCGAGGAGCTTCAGGACGGCGGCGGCGGGGACGGTCTCGGAGGCGTCCACGGCCTCCCAGCCGTCGGCGTCTTCGCCGGGCCAGCCGTGCTGCGTGCTGCCGACGGCGACGCCGACCCGCGGCGGGGCGACGGTGGTGCCGACTCCGCGGCGGCGCTGCAGTCGGCCTTCGAGTTCGAGCTGCTCCAGGGCCTGACGCAGGGTGGCGCGGGCGACGCCGAAACGCGCGGCGAGTTCACGCTCGTTCGGCAGGACCTCGCCGACCGCGAAGTCCTGGTCCAGCGCGTCGCTGAGCACGGTCTTGAGGTGCCAGTACTTCGGCTCCGGCACCGATTCGAGCTGCGTGGTCCCCACCCTGACTCCTCCTGCAATCGCCGCTATCGCCGTGTTCGAGCGGCAGTTCCGCACCGCAGTTCCGTGCCCTTGTTTATTAAAGGTTCCTGCACTATCCCTGCGACGATAGGACGGCGCACCCCCTTGGTCAAGACCAATGCTCGCCGCTTTGCCGGGCAGATCGGGCATATGCAGCAAGCCGTTCACAGGATGTTCTCGCTGCCCACCCGCCCTTCATCCCGACTTCCACCTCGGCCTTCCCCCGTCCGGAGGTCTTGTAGGCGGGGGCTACCGGGCGGTAATCATGGGCACAGTCGTTACTGACGGCCTGTCTCACACGCGTCCACCCGACGAGGAGCAGCATGACCGCCACGGTCTCGTTCACGATCGATTCGCCGCTCGGCCCCCGCCCCGCCACCGTCGCCTACGAACGCAAGGGCGCGGGGGAACCGCTCCTCCTGCTGCACGGCATCGGCCACCACTTCCAGGCGTGGCACCCGGTGAGCCACGTCCTGTCCGCCGACCACGACGTGATCGCCGTCGACCTGCCCGGCTTCGGCGCCTCCGCCCCGCTGCCGCCGGGGGTGCCCTACGACCTCGCCACCGTCGCCCCGGCCCTGGGGGCGCTCTGCGCCGCCCTCGGCGTCGAGCGCCCGCACGTCGCGGGGAACTCCCTCGGCGGGCTGCTCGCGCTGGAGATGGGGCGCAGCGGCCTCGTCCGCTCCGTCACCGCGCTCTCGCCGGCCGGGTTCTGGTCGGAGGGCGAGCGCCGGTACGCCTTCACGGCCCTGCGCGCCATGCGCGTCGGCGCGCGGTCGCTGCCCGGCCCCGCCCTGGAGCGGCTGTCGCGCAGCGCCCCCGGCCGGGCCGCGCTCACCGGCACCATCTACGCCCGCCCGGGCCGCCGTTCCCCCGGGGCCGTGGTCGCCGAGACCCTCGCCCTGCGGGACGCCACCGGCTTCGAGGAGACGCTGGCCGCGGGAGCCTGCGTACGGTTCGCGGACGACGTGCCGGGCATCCCCGTCACGATCGCCTGGGGGGCCCGCGACCGGCTGCTCCTGCCCCGGCAGGGCGTGCGCGCCAAGCACACCGTCCCCGGGGCGCGGCTGGTGCGGCTGCCGGGCTGCGGTCACGTGCCGATGAACGACGACCCGGCGCTGGTGGCGCGCGTGATCCTCGACACCGCACGGGCCGCGGCCCCGACCGCCCTGCGGTCATGAGCGGCTGACGGCTGTTCATCCGCGGTTCGCGTGGGCGACGCGGCCGGTCCGGTGTGCGGCGGCACACTGGTCCGGCCCGCCCCCGCCGCCCCCTGGAGACGACCCCGATGGCACCGATGCCGCACACCCGACGGTCCCTGCTCGGCGGTTCGCTCGCCGTCCCGCTGGGTCTCGCCCTGTCCACGGCGTTCGCCGCACCCGCCCTCGCCGCCTCGGCCGGGGCTCCCGCCTTCGTCCGCTCCGGCCGGCCGGCGGCGCTCTGGGGGGCCCAGTCCGGGGAGATCACCTCCTGCTCCGCCACCGTCTGGACGCGCTCGGACCGCCCCGCGCGGATGTACGTGGAGACCTCCCCCAGCGAGTCGTTCCGCTACGGGGTGCGCCGCCACGGCGGCCCGTTCCTCGGTCCGGCCACCGACTTCACCGGTACGGCCACCCTGCGCGACCTGCCGCCCGGCCGGCAGATCCACTACCGGGTCGTGCTGACCGACCCGGACGACCCGCGCCGCTCCGGCGAGCCGGTGCGCGGCGCCTTCCGCACCACGCCCGTCTCCCGCCGCGGCGACGTGCGCTTCCTGTGGTCCGGCGACCTGGCGGGCCAGGGCTGGGGCATCAACCCCGAACTCGGCGGCTACCGCGTCTTCGAGGAGATGCGGCTGCGCGACCCCGACTTCTTCCTCTTCAGCGGCGACACGATCTACGCCGACGGGCCGATCCAGGCCGCCGTGCCGCTGCCCGACGGACGCATCTGGCACAACGTCACGACCGAGGAGAAGGCGAAGGTCGCCGAGACCCTCACCGAGTTCCGCGGGAACTTCCGCTACAACCTGCTCGATCGCAATCTGCGCGACTTCTACGCCCAGGTCCCCGTCCTGGCCCAGTGGGACGACCACGAGGTGCGCAACAACTGGTACCCGGGCCAGCTGATCGACGATCCCCGCTACACCGTCAGGGACGTCGACACCCTCGCCGGCCGGGCCCGCCAGGCCTTCGGCGAGTACTTCCCGGTCACCGACCTGCGGGGCGGGCGCGCCGAGGGGCGGATGTACCGGGTGATGCGGCACGGCCCGCTGCTGGACGTGTTCGTGCTGGACATGCGCACGTACCGCGACGCCAACTCCCCCGGTCGCCAGACCGACGACCCGGTCGGCATCCTGGGCGCCGAACAACTCGCCTGGCTCAAGCGGGAACTCTCCCGCTCCCGTGCCACCTGGAAGGTCATCGCCGCCGACATGCCGCTGGGCATCGTCGTCCCCGACGGGGCGGTGAACTTCGAGGCGGTCGCCCAGGGCGACCCGGGGGCTCCGCTCGGGCGCGAGCTCCAGATCGCGGACCTCCTGCGCCACATCAAGCACCAGCACATCACGGGCACGCTCTGGCTCACCGCAGACGTCCACTACACGGCCGCCAACCACTACGCGCCCGAGCGCGCGGCCTTCTCCGACTTCGCGCCGTTCTGGGAGTTCGTGTCCGGCCCCATCGGCGCGGGCGGCTTCCCGGCAGGACGACTCGACGCCACCTTCGGCCCGCGTACGGCCTACGTCCAGTCGGCTCCGGTGCCCAACATGTCCCCGGCCGAGAACCCCCCGTACTACGGTGAGGTGGAGATCGACGGCGGCAGCGGGGAGCTCACGGTCCGGTTGCGCCGCCAGGGGGGCGGCGTACTCTTCACCCGGGTTCTCCAGCCGGGTCGCGTGGGACAGGAGTGACCGCAGGCGACTCCATCGGAAATCCGCCTGAAAACTGGAAGAAACCGGCCAGATCGACACTTAACCAGTCGGTCACAGATCGTTCGTGATCACGCAACACCCCTGAGCCACAGTGGTGTGCATGACTGACCGTACCCCCGCCTCCGCAGCCCCGCGTCCGCACCGCCACCACTGGCGCCGTGACCTCGTCGAACTCGCCGCCCTCTTCTGCGCCGTGGCGGTCGCCGACGGCATCGCGAACCTCGTCGCCCACGGCCCCGGAGGCCCCGTCCTGCTGGTGGCCTCGGCCGTCGCGCTCCTGGTCACGGCGGCCTTCCACACCTGGTGGGCCCGCCGGCACAGCCATGCGCCGCCCCCGGCCGACACCGCGTCCTCCGGTCCGGCGCCGCGCGCGGCGGCCGGGCCGTCGAACACCGGCGCCGGCACCTCCCTGTGGCGGATGCGGACGACCGTGCGCGACGAGCCCGGCAGCCTGGCGGCGCTGTGCACCGCGCTCGCCGGAAACCGCGTCGACATCCTGAACCTGCAGACCCACCCCCTCCCCGAGGGCGGCACGGTGGACGAGTTCCTGCTGCGCGCCCCGCAGGACCTGGCCTCCGGCGAGCTCACCCGCTCCGTCGCGCGGGCCGGTGGCCACAGCACCTGGATCGAACGCGCCGACGCCCACGACCTGGTGGACACCCCCACCCGGGTACTCGGCCTGGCCACCCGCACCGCCCTGGACGCCGCCGAACTCCCGCTCGCGCTGCGCCACCTGCTCGGCCGCTGCACCATCCACTCGATCCCGGCGACCACCCTCTCCGGCCGCCCCAACGCGGGCGCCGACGCCCCCGTCGAGGGGGTCCTGGAGGCGACCGTGATGCGGCTGCGCGACCCGTCGGGCGGCGCGATCACCGTCGAGCGGCCCTACCTGCCCTTCACCCCGACCGAGTTCGCCCGCGCCCGGGCCCTCGTCGAGCTCGACGCCCGCCTCGGCCCCCGCGTCCCGCGCAGCCAGGACGTCCTGACGCTGCCCGAGGGCAACGAGATCACCGTGCGCCGCGCCGACKGCGACGACCTCGCGGCCGCCCGCGCGATGCACGACCGCTGCACCGAGCGCACGCTCGGCCTGCGCTACCACGGCCCGGTCTCCGACGCGGACCGCTACCTGGGCCACCTGCTCAGCCCCCGCTTCGGCCGCACCCTCGCCGCCACCACCGCCTCCGGCAAGCTCGTCGCCCTCGGCCACCTGCTGTGGGACGGCGACGAGACCGAGGTGGCGCTGCTCATCGAGGACGACTGGCAGCGCCGCGGCATCGGCTCCGAACTCCTGCGCCGACTGCTGGCGATGGCCGTCGAGGCGGGCTGCGACAGCGTCTACGCGGTGACCCAGGCCGCCAACACCGGGATGGTCGCCGCCATGCGCGGTCTCGGGCTCCCCCTCGACTACCAGATCGAGGAGGGCACCCTGGTGATCACGGCCCGGCTGGACGCGACCCCGGTCCCCACGCGGCTGCCCTACGAACTCCCGCGCGCGCAGGCCCCGTACGAGGCACGGCCCCGGCACCAGCGCTGAGCCCGCGGGCCCGGACGGACACCGGCCGGGCCCGCAGCCGTCCTGGGGCCGCGCTCGACCCGGGATCGGGCGGCGCTGGGGCGCGGACCCGGCGGGACCCGGCCGGCGCCCCCGGCGTCCCGCCGCACCGCGGCTCGCGCCACCGGCCCGAAGTGGCCCCGCGCGTACGGTGGTCCGGCCCTCGCGGAGGACCGCCCCGCCCCGGCGGGGACGGCTCCGACAGGAGGCTGGGCTAGTACGGTGATGACGTAGGGGGCTCCCTCGTACGAAGATGGCCGCATGTCAGAGACCCTCCACAGCGACAGCGCAGCCCGTCTGCCCCGTCAGGTCGCCGACGCCTACGTCGACGACCTCATCGCCATCGACCCGATCACGGGCACCTACCTCGGTGTCGCCGCCAGCTCCGGCAGGCTGCCGGACTACTCCCCCGCCGGCCGCGCCGCCGCCGCCGAGCTGTCGCGCACCACCCTCGCCCGGCTCGACGCCGCCGAGCGGCTGCCCGGCGCCGACACCGACGCCGAGCGGCGCTGCGCCCGCCTGCTGCGCGAGCGGCTGAACGCCGAACTCGCGGTCCACGAGGCCGACGAGGACCTGCGCGCCGTCAGCAACATCCACTCCCCCGCGCACTCCGTCCGCGAGATCTTCACCGTGACCCCGGCGGACACCGAAGAGGACTGGGCCGCGATCGCCGAGCGGCTGCGCGCCGTGCCGGCCAGCTACGCCGGCTACCGCGAGAGCCTCGCCCTCGGCCTGGAGCGCGGGCTGTACGGCAGCCCGCGCCCCGCAGCCACCTTCGTCGAGCAGCTCACCACCTGGGCCGGCGAGGGCGCGGACGGAACCGGGGACTTCTTCGGCACGTTCGCCGCCGCCGGACCGGAGTCCCTGCGCGCGGAGCTGGACGAGGCGGCCGCCGCCGCGACCGCGGCCGTCGCCGAACTGCGCGACTGGATGCGCGACGTGTACGCCCCGGCCGTCGCGGACGCCCCCGACCCGGTGGGCCGCGAGCGCTACGCCCGCTGGTCGCGCTACTTCAACGGCACCGACCTGGACCTGGACGAGGCGTACGCCTACGGCTGGTCGGAATACCACCGGCTGCTCGCGGAGATGAAGGAGGAGGCCGCCAAGATCCTGCCCGGCGCCCCGGACCCGTGGGACGCGCTGCGGCACCTGGACCGGCACGGCACGCACATCGAGGGCGTCGACGAGGTCCGGAACTGGCTCCAGGGCCTGATGGACGAAGCCATCGAGAACCTCGACGGCACCCACTTCGAACTCGCCGACCGGGTCAAGCGCGTCGAGTCGATGATCGCCCCGGCGGGCGGCGCGGCGGCGCCGTACTACACCAACCCGTCGGAGGACTTCTCCCGTCCGGGCCGCACCTGGCTGCCGACCATGGGGCAGACCCGCTTCCCCGTATACGACCTGGTCTCCACCTGGTACCACGAGGGCGTGCCGGGCCACCACCTGCAGCTCGCGCAGTGGACCCACGTGGCAGACCAGCTGTCGCGCTACCAGGCGAGCGTGGGCCTGGTCAGCGCGAACGCCGAGGGCTGGGCGCTGTACGCGGAGCGCCTGATGGACGAGCTGGGCTACCTCAAGGACGCCGAGCAGCGCCTGGGCTACCTGGACTGCCAGATGATGCGCGCCGCGCGGGTGATCGTGGACATCGGCATGCACCTGGGGCTGGAGATCCCGGCGGACTCCCCGTTCCACCCGGGCGAGCGGTGGACGGTCGGGCTGGC
The DNA here is from genome assembly GCF_052114405.1 of Streptomyces sp. M-16. Taxonomy (NCBI): domain Bacteria; kingdom Bacillati; phylum Actinomycetota; class Actinomycetes; order Kitasatosporales; family Streptomycetaceae; genus Streptomyces; species Streptomyces sp. M-16. The sequence continues at coordinate 76,660 of NZ_JBFRER010000032.1, forward strand.
GCAGGAGTTCTTCGGCCTGCACAGCGGCCGGCCGGCGGAGTTCATCGAGAGCGAGCTGACCCGCTACCTGTCGATGCCGGGACAGGCGATCGGGTACAAGCTGGGCGAGCGCGCCTGGCTGCTGGGCCGCGACAACGCCCGCGCCGCGCACGGCGAGTCCTTCGACCTGAAGGCGTGGCACATGGCCGCGCTGTCGCAGGGCTCGCTGGGTCTGGACGACCTGGTGGACGAGCTCTCGAAGCTCTGACCGCGCGGGCCGCGCACGGCGACGGGCCGTCCGTTCCCCCCGGGGGGATCGGGCGGCCCGTCGCCGTACGGACGGCCGCGCCCGCGCCGCGGTTCAGCAGCCGCAGTCGTCGGAGTCGGTGGGGGCGGTCAGCGGGTCGGCCCCGGCGCGCTGCTCGGTGCCCTGCCAGGTCTCGACCTCGAAGCCCTCGCGGATCCAGTACTCGATGCCGCCGAGCATCTCCTTGACCTGGAAGCCCATTTCGGCCAGGGCCAGGGCGGAACGGGTGCCGCCGTTGCAGCCGGGGCCCCAGCAGTACGTCACGACGGGCACGTTCCGGTCGAGGAGCCGCTCGGCCTGCTCCGGGATCAGGGCGGTGGGCAGGTGGATCGCACCGGGCACGTGGGCCTGGTCCCAGGAGGGGGTGGAGCGCGAGTCGACCAGCTGGAAGCCCAGCTCGGCGCCCTGTTCGCGGTGGGCCTTGAAGGCGGTGGCGACGTCGGACACGTCCGCGTGGAAGGCCAGGCTCGCGGCGAAGTACGCGGCGGCGGCCGCCGGGCTGGCCGCGGGGACCCGGAGCACGGGGTTGACCGTGGCGGGGGAGGGGGCGGTGGGCGTGTCGGTGAGCTGCGCGTTCGTCGTCATGGCTGAAAATCTACGAACTGTCGATAGCGCGGGGAAGTGGATTTCCCCGGCCTTTCCCTTGTTCTCCCGGGGATTCCACTGCTAGACCTGCAAACATGACCGACTATTCCCCCGACGCCACCGACTGGCGGATCCTGGCGGCCCTCCAGCAGGACGGCCGCGCCAGCTTCACCGAGCTGGCCCGTACCGTCTCCATGTCCGCGAGCGCCGTCACCGAGCGCGTCCGCCGCCTGGAGGAGGCCGGGATCATCACCGGCTACACGGCCGTGGTCGACCACGAGAAGCTCGGCAAGGCCGTCCTGGCGCTGGTGCGGCTGCGCTATCCGCACGGGAACTACAAGCCGTTCCACGACTTCCTGGACGCCACCACCGAGATCCTGGAGGCCCACCACGTGACCGGCGACGACTGCTTCGTCCTCAAGGTGGCCGCCCGCTCCATGGCGCACCTGGAGGAGGTCACGGGCCGGATCGCGGGACTGGGGCCGGTCACCACGAGCATCGTCTACTCGTCCCCGCTGTCCCGGCGACCGCTCAGTCCGTGACCCCCGCCGTGCGGTGGCGCACCACCGAGCCGCCGCGCTGCTTGACGATCTCCAGCTGGGCCTGGACCCGGGTGCGCAGGTCGCCCACGTGGCTGACGATGCCGACGCTGCGGTCCCGTTCGCGCAGCGAGTCCAGTACGTCCAGCACCTCGTCCAGCGCCTGGTCGTCGAGGCTGCCGAAGCCCTCGTCGATGAAGAGGGTGTCCAGGCGCATCCCGCCGGCCTCGTCGGTGACCACGTCGGCCAGGCCGAGGGCGAGGGCGAGGGAGGCGAAGAAGGTCTCGCCGCCCGAGAGGGTTGCGGTGTCGCGCTCGCTGCCGGTCCAGGCGTCCACCACGTGCAGACCCAGGCCGGAGCGGCCGCGTCCGCCCGCGCGGGCGTCGGAGTGGACGAGGGTGTAGCGCCCGCCGGACATGCGCAGCAGCCGGACCGTGGCGGCGGCGGCGACCTGCTCCAGCCGCGCGGCCAGGACGTACGCCTCCAGCCGCATCTTGCGTTCGTTGTCGGCGGAGGTGCCCGCGGTGAGCCCGGCGAGGCGGGCCACGCGCTCGTACGCCTCGCGCAGCGGGCCCAGGGCGCGCAGCTCCTGCTCGGCCTGGCGGGAGAGCCGGTCCAGTTCGGCGCAGCGCACGCGGGCGGCGTCGACGGCCGAGGCCGCGGCCCGCAGCCGGGCCGCGGCGCGTTCCTCGGCGGCCTCCGCGGTGTGCGGGTCGGCCGGGGGCAGGCCGGCGGCGGCGGCCGTGTCCCCTTCGGCGGCCCGCTCGGCGAGCATCGCCTCCTCGGCCTGCCAGGTGTCCGTCCGGTGCTGGAGGGCGGTGCGCTCGTACTCCGGCAGGACCGCGTCGGCCGCCGCCTCCACGGTGTCGAACCCGGCCTTGAAGGCGGCGTCGGCCAGCTGGTCGTCGGCCTCCTTCAGCCGTGCGGCGGTGACTTCGGCCCGGCGCAGCGAGGCGGCGGCGCCGGTGACCATCCGGATCCGGTCCTCCAGGGTGCGGGCGCGGGCGGCGACGCTGGGCGAGTCGCCCCGTACGAGGACCAGTTCGGCTTCCAGGGAGGCCTGTTCCCGGTCCAGGGCCTCGCGCCGGGAAGCCCTGGCCGCGGCCCGGCGCTCGGCGTCGAGCCGGTCCGAGCTGCGCGCGTCGTGCTCCCGTTCGGCGCGGGCGAGGCGCTCGCGGGCGGTGTGCAGTCCGGCGGCGTCCGCGTGGGCGGCGGCATGACGGGCGCTCAGATCGGCGGTGAGGGCGAGGAGTTCCGCGGTGCCGGACGCTCCGGCCGCGGAGGCTGCCTCGGCCTCGGCCTCGCGCACGGCGGCGAGCCTGCTTTCGACGGCGGCCCTGCGCTCCTCGGCCGCCTCGAAGCGGACGTGGGCGGCGTCCTCGGCGGCCCGGTCGACGTGCCCGGGGGCCGGCCGGGCGGGCGCGGGGTGCTCCGCCGACCCGCACACGGCACAGGGCTCCCCGGCGGTGAGGGCCGCGGCCAGTTCGGCGGCGATGCCGCGCAGCCGGGCCTCCTTGAGCTCCAGCCAGCGCTCGCGGGCCGCAGACGACTCCTCGCGCACGGAGAGCAGTTCGCCGCGGACGGCTTCGGCGTCGGCGGCGAGGGCGTCCCGCCGCCGGGCGGCGGTCAGCTGCATCCGGGCGGGCTCCAGGCGCCCCGCCAGCTGCTCGGCCAGCGTGGCGGCCTGCTGCGCGGCGTCGACCCGGTCCTGCAGAGCGGTCCGGGTGGCGTCCCAGCGGGCGAGCCAGTCGGCGGACTCCCGGTGCTGCTCCTCGGCGTCCCGCGACTCCCGCTCCAGGGTGGCGCGCTCACGGCCGATCTGGGCACTGCGCTGTTCCGCCCGCTGGGCGGCGCCGACCGCGCCGAGGTCCTCGCGCAGCCGCTGCTCGACGGTGGCCAGCTGCTCGGTGCCGGCTTCGGCGAGGGCCGGCGGGAGGGCGGCCCGGGCGAGGCTCTCGGCGTGCGCGGCGGTGAGGTGGGCCGCGGCGGCGGCTCCGCGCAGCTCAAGGGCGGGGGCCACGAGGGCGCCCCGGCGGGCCCGGTCCAGGAGGTCCCGTACCCGCTCGCGCTCCGGCCCGGCGGCCCGGAGCAGGGCGGCCCGGCGGGCGGTCTCGGCGTGGCGGCGCTGGAGCCGGTCGAGCTCCCGGGCCTCTTCGGCGGCGCGCCGCGCCGCGTGGTGGCGTCCCTCGACGGCGGCCAGCGCGTACTCGGCGACGGTGAGCCGTTCCCGGGCGGAGCAGCGGGCGACGGCCGCCCAGGCCCGGACGGCCGCGGCGAGGCCGGGGTCGCCCGGCTGGAGCGCGGGCAGCGGCCAGGCCCGCAGGTCGCCGCAGTCGCCGGCGGCCTGGGCGAGCCGCTGGGCGGCGGCGAGCACCTTCTCGTCGCCGGCCCGCACCTTGGCCTCGGCGGCCCGGCGGCGGTCGGCGAGGAGGGTCTCGACGGCGGCGAAGCGACGGGTGTCGAAGAGCCGTCCGAGCAGTCGGCCGCGGGCTTCGGCGCCGGCCCGCAGGAACTGGGCGAACTCCCCCTGCGGCAACAGCACCACCTGGCAGAACTGCTCGCGGCTCATGCCGAGGAGCTGTTCGATCTCCTCGGCGATCTCCTGGTGGGAGCGGCTCAGGGCCGTCCAGCCCTCCCCGGTGTGCTCGCGCAGCAGGCTCTGCGCCTTGTCCTTGGTGGTGCCGGAGCCGCGCTTCTTGGGGCGGTCCTGCTCGGGGCGCCGGGTGATCTCCAGGCGCCGCCCGCCCACGGTGAGTTCGAGGGTGACCGCGGTGGGGGTGTCGGGGGCCGCGTGGTCGCTGCGCAGGGTGGTGCCGGGGGCCTGGCGGGAGCCGGGCACGGATCCGTAGAGGGCGTAGCAGACGGCGTCGAGGACGGAGGTCTTGCCGGCGCCGGTGGGTCCGTGCAGCAGGAAGATCCCGGCGCCGGAGAGGGCGTCGAAGTCGATCCGCTGGGGTTCGGCGAAGGGGCCGAAGGCCGTCACTTCGAGCCGGTGCAGCCTCATCGGGCGCTCTCCTGACGGTGTTCCGCGCGGTCCTCGCGGGAGGCCTGGACGCGCACCTCGTCGAAGGCGGCGCGCAGCACGGTCCGCTCGGCCTCGTCGGCTCCGCCCCCGCCGCGCACGTGGGCGACGAAGTCCTCGGCGATCTCCTGGTCGCTGCGGCCCTTCAGGCGCTGGGCGTAGGAGGCCGCGCCGTCCTCCTCGCGGCCTTCGGGGTCGAAGGCGAGGCTGAGGGTGTGGGGGAAGCGGGTGGCGAGCCGGGCCATGGGGTCCTCGGGTCGGACCGGGTCGGTGAGGGTGGCCTCGACCCAGCTGTCCTCGCGGGCGGCCAGCGCGGGATCGGCCAGGAGGTCCTCCAGGCGGCCGCGCAGCCGGGCGAGCGGGCGCGGGACCGGGGTGTCGATCCGCTCGGCGGTGACCTCCCCCGCCGGACCGAGCTCGACCAGCCACATGGTCTTGCGGTGGTCGGCCTCGGAGAAGGAGTAGGCCAGCGGGGAACCGGAGTAGCGGACCCGTTCGTTGATCGTCTGGCAGCCGTGGAGGTGGCCGAGGGCGGCGTAGTCGATCCCGTCGAAGACGGCCGCGGGCACGGCCTCGACCCCGCCGACGGCGATGTCGCGCTCGCTGTCGCTGGCCTGCCCGCCGGTGACGAAGGCGTGGGCGAGGACCACGGAGCGGGTGCCCGCGGCCCGGCCGGCGAGGTCGGCCCGGATCCGGTCCATGGCCGCGCCCAGCACGGCCTCGTGACTGACCTTCGGCGCGCCGAACTCGTCCTTGACCAGGGCGGGTTCCAGGTACGGCAGCCCGTAGAGGGCCACGTCACCGTGTACGTCGGCCAGCACCACGGGGTCGGCGCAGCCGGCCGGGTCGGTCCTGAGGTGGATCCCGGCCCGCCCGATCAGCCCGGCGCCGACCCCGAGGCGGCGGGCGGAGTCGTGGTTCCCGGAGATCATCACCGTCGGCACGCCGAGGTCGGCGAGCCGGTGCAGCGCCCGGTCGTAGAGCTCGACGGCGGGCAGCGGGGGAACGGCGCGGTCGTAGACGTCCCCGGAGACGAGGACGGCGTCGACCCGGTGCTCACGGACCGTCTCGACGAGGTGGTCGACGAAGGCGGCCTGGGCGCCGAGCAGGTTCACGCGGTGGAAGGACCGGCCCAGGTGCCAGTCGGAGGTGTGCAGGAACTTCACTCGACCGCTCCGACCCGCACGCTTGCTCTCCTCGTGTCCCCACGCCCGACCGGTCGGCACCGGCCTGCCCGCGGCCGGGCCGGGGCCTCGCCGACGGGCCCCGCACCGACCCTCCAGGCTAACCCCTTCCGCGCCCCGCTCCCCCGCCCGTTACGGGATCATGGCGGCGGCACGAAAGGTCTGTGGCCGAACTCCCCCCACGGCCCCGGGCACTTGTCCGCCGCCCCGGCCGCTGGCTAGCTTCGCCGCATGCCGCTCACCCGACCCGTCCGCGTCCGTCCCGCGCTGCTCGCCGCAGGCTCCGCCGCGCTCCTTGCCCTGACCGCCGCCGTCCCCTCGGCCGCCGCGCCGGCGCCCCCGCTCCCGGCCGGGGCGGGGTCGGTGGTGCTCGACTGGTACGACACCACCGCCCGGACCGTCGCGGCCACGGCGGCTCCCACGCAGATCACCGACAACCGCACCTGGGCGATCGGCTGGATCGCCGCCGCGCGCGCCGCCCGGGAGGCTCCCGCGGGCCCGGCCCGGGGCCGCTTCCAGGACGCCGCCGTCGCCTCCGCCGTGCACGACGTGCTGGTCGGCCTCGCCCCGTCCCGCCGGGCCGACCTCGACGCGGCCCTGGCCGCGACCCTGGGCCGGATCCCGGACGGCTCCGCCGAGGAAGGGGGCGTGGCCGCGGGTGCCCGGCAGGCCGCGGCCGTGCTGGCCGCCCGCGCGGGGGACGGCCTCGACCCGGCCTCGGTGAACGCGCCGTTCCCGGTGCCGCCCGCCGCGCCCGGGGTCTGGCAGCCCACGCCCGACGGATACGCGCCCGCCGCGCAGTACGGCAACCGCCTGGCGAAGCCCTTCCTGCTGGAGCGCGCCGACCAGTTCCGGCTGGGGCCGCCGCCCGCGCTGGACTCCCGCCGCTACCGGACCGACCTCGCCGAGGTACGCGCGTACGGGGCCGCCGACAGCACCGTGCGCACGCCCCGCCAGACGGAGACGGCGAACTTCTGGTACGCGTCCTCCCAGGTCCTCTACACCGAACCGCTGCGGGTGGCCGTGGCCCGCTCGCACGGCTCGACCGCCGAGCGGGCGGAGCTGCTCGCGCTGTTCCACGCCGCGTCCGTCGACACCCAGATCGCCACCTCCGACAGCAAGTACACGTACGTGCGGTGGCGGCCGGTGACCGCTATCCGGACCGGGGACGTCGGCACGGACCCGGCGTGGACCCCGCTGCACCGGACGCCGGCCCACCCCGACTACCCGAGCGGCCACGCCACGTACGCGGGTGCCGCGCAGGCGGTACTGGACGGGCTCGCCGGGCCGGTGACGGCCCCGTTCGGGCTGACCAGCCCGACGGCGCCGGGCGTGCGGCGCACCTACACCGGGTGGCGGCAGCTGACCCGGGACAACGTGGACGCCCGGGTGTACTCGGGGATCCACAGCCGCAGCGCCGACGAGGCGGGCGTCCGGCTCGGCGAGGCCGTCGGGCAGTACGCGCTCCGGCACGCCGACCGGCTGTACGGCACGCTCTGACGACGCTCCGCAGGCCGACGGGCCCGGCATGCGGGCCCGGCATGCGGGCCCGGGCGGCGGGCCCGGCAGACGGGCCCGGGCGGCGGATCCGGCCGGCGGGCCCGGGCGGCGGATCCGGCCGGCCGATCCGGTCAGCCCTCCGCGTAGGCCTCTCCGCCGAGCTCGAAGCCCGCGGTTCCGGCGGTGACGTCGGCGAGCCAGGCCCGGAAGGCCTCGACCTCCGCCTCGGGGAGGCCGATCTCGATCGAGACGGCCTCCCCGTAGCGCACGTCCAGCACCGCCCGCCCGGTGGAGCGCAGGTCGTTCTGGGTCTTCCCGGCCCGCTGGTGGTCGACGGTGACGGTGGCCAGCCGGTAGCGGTGCCGGGTGACGGTCCCGAGGGCGTCCAGGGCTTCCCCGACGACCCCTCCGTAGGCCCGGATGAGCCCGCCGGCGCCGAGTTTCACGCCGCCGTAGTACCGGGTGACCACGGCCACCGCGTACCGGATGTCGCGCCGGGTGAGCATCTGGAGCATGGGCACCCCGGCGGTCCCGCCGGGTTCCCCGTCGTCGCTGGCCTTCTGCACGGAGGCGTCGGCGCCGATCACGTAGGCGTAGCAGTTGTGCGTGGCGGCGGGGTGCTCCTTGCGGACGCGCGCGACGAACTCCTGCGCCTCCTGCTCCGTCGCCGCGGGCGCGAGCGAGCACAGGAACCGCGAGCGGTTGATCTCGGACTCGTGCGTTCCCTCTCGGGCCACCGTCACGTACTGGTCTGCCTTCACCGCTCCACCCTAATCCGTGGTCGCGGAGGGGTCCGCCGTCCTGCCCGCGGCCTCCCACCGGCCCGGTGGGCCGTACCCAGGGGCCCGCGACGTCGACGGGAATCGCGCGGGCGTCCCCTTCGTTGAGGCGGGGAGAGCAGAGCGGTCCGGAACAACAGGAGGCGGCGCGCGTGTACGGCGACCCGGCGACCATTCGCAAGATCCTCACCGAACTCGGTGACACATGGGCCGTGGTGGGCCTGTCCAACAACCAGGACCGCGCGGCCTACGGGGTGGCGCGCGTGCTGCAGCGGTTCGGGAAGCGGGTCGTTCCCGTGCACCCGAAGGCGGAGACGGTGCACGGCGAGCCGGGGTACCCGTCGCTCGCGGCGATCCCGTTCGAGGTGGACGTGGTGGACGTCTTCGTGAACAGCACGCTGGCCGGCGCGGTCGCCGACGAGGCGGTGGCGGTGGGCGCCGGGGCCGTGTGGTTCCAGCTGGACGTGATCGACGAGGAGGCCTACGCGCGCACCCGCGAGGCGGGCCTGGAGATGGTCATGGACCGCTGCCCCGCGATCGAGATCCCGGCGCTGTAGCCGGCCCGTCGGGCCCGTCGGCACCCGCCGCGCGCCGTCAGTGGGCGCCCGCCACCCCCTGGACCGGCGGGATCGACACGGCCATGGTCATCTCCATCGGCCCTGGGCCCTCGTTGCGGTAGGCGTGCGGCACGTTCGCCTCGAAGGAGACGGCCCCGCCCGCCGGGACCACGTAACGGCCGTCGGCGATCTCCAGGGTGAGTTCTCCTGCCGTCACGTGCAGCATCTCGAAGGTGCCCGACGGGTGGGGGTCGGAGGCCGTGCCGTCTCCGGCCTCCAGCCGGTAGACCCACATCTCCACGGGCCCGCGCCGGTCGTCGCCGAGCAGCATGCGCGCCTCGCTGCCCGTCCCGCTGGACCACATCCGCACCCCCTGCCCCGGCTCCACCACGTGCACCTGAGGGCTGCGCTCGTGGTCGAGGAGGGTGGTGATGCTGACCCCGAGGGCGTCGGCCAGTTTGACCGTGGTGCCCACGCTGGGGTTCGTACGGGCCTGCTCGATCTGGATGATCATGCCGCGGCTCACCCCCGCGCGGGCCGCCAGCGCGTCGAGGGTGAATCCGCGCTCACCGCGCCACCGCTTGAGGTTCCGGGCGAGCGCCTGGGTGAGCTGTTCGAGGTCCGACACCATTCCGTCCAATATTCTGGATGACACAGTTCAATAGACTGAACTAACCTGCGGTGTATTCGATGCTGCACTCCACCGTTCACCGCACTGTACTGCGAGGTCCCGCCATGACCGCCCTGTTCGCCCTGGCCACAGCCGTGCTGTGGGGCCTCGCCGACTTCGGTGGCGGGCTGCTGACCCGCCGGATCCCGGCGCTGACCGTGGTCGTTGTCTCGCAGATCGCCGCCGTCGCCGTGCTCGGGGCGATCGTGATCGGCACCGGCGCCTGGCGGGAGGCCGGACCGCAGCTGTGGTTCGCGGTGGCCGCCGGTCTCGTCGGCCCGGCCGCCATGCTCAGCTTCTACAAGGCGCTGGCCCTGGGCCCGATGGGCGTGGTCTCGCCGCTCGGCTCCGTCGGCGTGGTCGTACCGGTCGGCGTGGGTCTGGCCCTCGGCGAGCGGCCCGGACCGGGGCAGTTCGCGGGCATCGCCGTGGCCGTGGCCGGCATCGTCCTCGCGGGCGGCCCCGAACTGCGCGGCGCCCCCGTACAGCGGCAGGCCGTCGTGCTCACCCTGCTCGCCGCCTTCGGCTTCGGCGCCGTCATGGCCCTGATCGCGCACGCCTCCACCACCCTGACCGGCCTGTTCCTGGCCCTCTTCGTCCAGCGGGTCACCAACGTGGCCGTCGGCGGCGCCGTGCTGTGGGTGCAGGTCGGGCGCGGCACCCCGGCCCTGCCCGCCGGTACCGGGCCGCGCGTGCTGTGGAGCCTGCTGCCCGCCCTCGCCTTCGTCGGCCTGGCGGACGTCGCCGCCAACGGCACGTACTCCATAGCCGCCCAGAACGGCCCGGTCACCGTGGCCGCCGTACTGTCCTCGCTCTACCCGGTGGTCACCGCCTTCGCCGCCTTCGCCGTGCTCAAGGAACGGCTGCGCAGCGTGCAGGCGGCCGGGGCCGGACTGGCCCTCGCGGGCACGGTCCTGCTCGCCGCGGGCTGAGCCCCCGGCGAGCGGGAGCGGCTCAGGACTGCTCGGCCTCCGCCAGCCGCGCCAGCCCGCGCAGCTGCTCCGGCGTCATCCCGTCCGGGATCGGCACCGGCGCCGGGGTGCGCAGCGGCGGCTGCCAGCCCGTATCGGGCTCCCACCGGCGCACGATCCGGGCGGGCGCCCCCGCCACCACCGCGTGGTCGGGCACCTCGCCCCGTACGACGGAACCCGCGGCCACCACCACGTTGCGGCCCAGCCGGGCCCCGGGGAGGATCACCGCGCCGGTGCCCAGCCAGCAGCCCGGTCCGATCTCGACCGGCGCGCTGCGGGGCCACTGTTTGCCGACGGGCTCGTGCGGGTCGTCGTAGCTGTGGTTGGTGGAGGTGATGTACACCCCCGGCCCGCAGAAGGTGTCGTCGCCGATGCTGATGCGGGTGTCGGCGATGACGTGGCTGCCGCGTCCGAGCACGACGCCGTTGCCCAGCACCAGCATCGGTTCGGGCCCGAGGTCGAGGTCGGGCATCATCCCGGCGGTCAGGGTCACCTGCTCGGCGATGATGCAGTGCTCGCCGAGCCGGATCCAGCGCTCCCCGAAGACGGTGCCCTGGGGGAAGGCGAGTCGGGTGCCGCCGCCGATCGCGCCGAAGCGCAGCCGTCCGGGGTGCTGCGCGGTGACCGCGCCCGCCTGCTGCATCCAGCGCCAGCCCGCGTGCACCACGCGGCCGGCGACCCGTCGGCGCAGGGCCGTCAGCGAGGAGAACGTGTTCTGGTTCTTCGGCACCTGGCCACGGTAGTGCGCCCCGCGCCGGGCAGCCGGACCACGTTCCTGTGATCTTCACCCCATCGCGGGGCCGCGGCGGCGCGTGCCCTACGGTGCCGGTAGCGCGGCATACGGAAACAGAGGGAAATCACCATGACGCAACAGCCGGACCAGAGCCGGGCAGGACTCATCGCGGGCGTCGGCGACCGGCACCCGTCCGTGGACCCGACGGCCTTCACCGCTCCGACCTCCGTCGTGGTCGGCGACGTCACCCTGGCCGCCGGCGCGAGCGTCTGGTACTCGGCGGTACTGCGCGCCGACTGCGGCCCGATCACGCTCGGCGCGGACAGCAACGTGCAGGACAACTGCACGCTCCACGTGGATCCCGGCTTCCCGGTGTCCATCGGCGAGCGCGTCTCCATCGGGCACAACGCCGTCGTGCACGGCTGCACCGTGGAGGACGACTGCCTCATCGGGATGGGCGCGACGGTCCTGAACGGGGCCGTCATCGGCGCCGGTTCACTGGTCGCGGCGCAGGCGCTGGTCCCGCAGGGGATGGTCGTCCCGCCCGGTTCGCTCGTCGCGGGGGTGCCCGCCAAGGTGCGGCGGGAGCTCACCGAGGAGGAGCGCGAGGGGATCAAGGTCAACGCCGCGATGTACACGGAGCTGGCGAAGCAGCACCGCGCCTCGGTGACCCCGGACGCCTGAGCCCGGCCGGTCCGGGCCCCACCGGGGCCCGGACCGGCCTCAGTCGGAGGTCGCCGCCGCGGCGGCCGTCGCCGCTTCCGGCTCCGCCTCGTGGACCTCGGCGGCGGCCTTCTTCATGCGGAAGCGCACCACCAGCGTCACGGCGAGCCCGATCAGCAGGGCCACCACCAGCGCCAGCCAGGAGAACCGCTTGAGCCACGGCTCGGCGACGATGCCGACGGTGTAGATGACGGCGGTCGTACCGCCCGCCCACAGGATGCCGCCGAGGACGTTCGCGATCAGGAACCGCCAGTACGGCATGCGCAGGACGCCCGCGAGGGGCCCGGCGAAGATCCGCAGCAGGGCGACGAACCGGCCGAAGAAGACGGCCCACATGCCCCACTTGTCGAAGGAGCGCTCCGCGAGGGCCACGTGGGCGGGCCCGAAGTGCTTGGGGAAGCGCCGTCCGAGCCGTTCCAGCAGCGGCTTGCCGCCCCGGCGCCCGATCGCGTAGCCGATGGAGTCGCCGATGATCGCCCCCGCGACCGCGCAGGCGCCGAGGACCACGGGGTCGATGTGTCCCTGCTGCGAGGCCAGCAGGGCCGCGCTGACCAGGATGATCTCCCCGGGCAGCGGGATGCCGAGGCTCTCCAGTCCGATGACCAGGCCCACCAGGAGGTAGACACTGATCGCCGGAATCGTCTCCAGCCATTCCTGGATGTGCACCGGTACGTCCTCCCGAGTCCTCGGCGGCGCGCCCCCGTGACACGCCGAACGGGCAGCCTATCCGCTCCCTGCGACGGCCCCGGGTCGCGAGGGAGGTTCACGGGAGGAACGACCGGCGAACACCGCGCGACGGCCGGAACCCGTGGTGCTCGGCGGTCTGCCCGTCGGCCGTGCACTGCGGGGGCAGGGCTCCGTCGGGCAGTCGGACCTCACGCCGGGGTTCCCTTCGACGGGCGGCCGCCGGGGGCGGCACGGCCTGTCGAGGCGTCGGGGCCGAAAGGCGTCGGGGCCGCACGGTGCCCGGAGGCGGCCGTACGGCCCCGGTCGGCGGGCCCGGCACGGCGGGCCCCGCCGTCACGCGTTGGGGCGCAGGGTCCAGACGACCGTCATCTCGCCGGTGACGGCCTCGTCCTCGCGCTGGATGGCGATGGTGACGGGGAACTCCGGGCGGCCGCCCGCGTCCAGTTCGGCCACGACGTCGGCGGCCGGGCGGCCGAGGGTGGCGGTGGCGGTCACGACGCCCTTGGCGAGCTTCTTGTAGCCGATCTCCGCGCGGACGGCCAGCGGCACGGCGCGCGAGAGCTGGTCGCCGAAGGCGGCCAGGACGATGGCGCCGCTCGCGGACTCGGCGAGGGTGAACATGGCGCCGGCGTGCGGGCCGCCGACGTGGTTGTGGAAGGCGGGCTGGTCGGGCAGCCGCACGACCGCGCGCTCGGGGGTGGTCTCGATGAATTCGAGGTTGAGGGTGCCCGCCATCGGCACGGTCTGGGCGAGCAGTTCGCCCACGTTCATCTGGTCTGCGCTCATGACACGCGATGTTACCCGTGAGTAGACAGGCTTGACCAGACCCCGACCAGGGGGCGGCCGTGGCTCCTCGCACCCTCTCCCACTATCGTTACCGGCCATGTGGCCAGGACAGCAGCAGCCGCCCGGGGGCGAACACAACCCTCAGGACGCGCAACAGAACCCGTACCAGCAGCAGCCGGGACAGCCGAACCCCTACCAGCAGCCGCAGCAGCAGCCGGGATTCGGACAGCAGCAGCCCGGCTACGGGTACCCGCAGGCCGGATACCAGACGCCGCCCCCCACCCAGCCGTGGGGCCAGCAGGCTCCCCCGCCGCCCTCCCCGCCCTCCGGCGGCGGCAAGTTCTCCACCCGGACCGTGGCCATCGTCGCGGCCTCGGCGGTCGTGGTGGCCGCGGCCGGCACCGCGGCCTTCGTCCTGACCCGGGACGACAAGAAGGACGACCGGGCCGACGACAAGCCGACCGCCGCCACCTCCGCCCCGGTGACGCCCACCCCCAGCGCCCCGTCGGGCAACCCGCGCGCCGGCGGCGCCCCCCAGCCGGTGATCCCGGGCTGGAAGGTGGTCGTCAACACGAAGTACGGGGCCGCCTACGACGTGCCCCCCGAGTGGGACGTCCCCGAGTCGGGCTCGATCCTCTTCTTCGACGACGAGGTCAAGAAGGACGGTTCGCCGGTCATCACCATGAGCGGGACCTCCTCCTACAAGCGCGAGTGGTGCACGGTCGACACGGACAAGAACGGCAGCCTGGAGAAGTTCTCGCTCGCCGACACCGGCATCAAGGGCGCCCAGGGCGCCAAGGACACGGCCCAGGTCGCGACCGACAACACCGGTTCCTGGGCATGGGCGGGCTACGCCCAGAAGGAACCCAAGGGGACGGTCAAGGTGACCGACCCCAAGGAGTACACGACCTCCTCCGGGCTCAAGGGCCACATGGTCATCGCCACCGCGCCGAACGTGAAGAAGGAGCACAAGTGCTCCACCGACGGCAAGGCGGTCGGCTTCGGCTTCAAGAACGCGGCCGGTGACTTCGCCAGCTTCGTGCTGGTCGGCCCGGCGGGCGTGAAGGACGAGGTCCAGGCCGACGTCTACGACAAGATCCTCAGCTCCATCCGACTCACCGCGAACTGATCCCCCGCGGCCCGGCGCCGGGCCGGCGATCCAGCCGTAATCGGTTTGGAGCCCCGGCCCGGGCAGGGGATAGTCCGTGGGTGAGCCCTTCCCCGACCGCCACCCGCCACGGCCTGCCGCGCCGCCGGCCCGAGTGGGCCGGCCGCAACTACACGCTGCTGACCGGCGCCGCCGTCATCACCAACCTCGGCAGCCACGGAGCGCTCATCGCAGCCGCCTTCGCGGTCCTCGGAGCCGGCGGTTCCGGCGGGGACGTCGGCCTCGTCGCCGCCGCCCGTACGCTCCCCCTCGTCCTCTTCCTCCTCGTGGGCGGCGCACTCGCCGACCGGCTGCCGCGGCACCGGGTGATGGTCGCGGCCAACGCGCTGAACTGCCTCTCGCAGGCCGCCTTCGCCGTCCTGGTGCTCGCCGGGGACCCCCGGCTGTGGCAGATGATGCTGCTCACCGCGTTGTGCGGCACCGGTACGGCCTTCTTCAACCCGGCCGCGGAGGGGATGCTCCTCTCCAGCGTGTCGGGCGAGCACTCCAACCGCGCCTTCGCCCTCTTCCGGATGGCCATGAACGGCGCCGGCATCGGCGGAGCGGCCCTCGGCGGCGCCATGATCGCGGCGATCGGGCCGGGCTGGGTGCTGGCCGTGGACGCGGCGGCCTTCGCGCTCGCCGGTCTCCTGCGCGCCTTCCTCCACGTGGGTCACATCGCCCAACGGGCCCCGGGCGGCGGCCTGCTGGCCGACCTGCGCGAGGGCTGGGTGGAGGTGCGGACCCGCCCCTGGCTGTGGAGCATCGTGCTCCAGTTCTCCGTGGTCGTCGCCGTCGTCGGCGCCGCCGAGGCGGTCTACGGACCCCTCGTGGCCCGCGACCGATTGGGCGGGCCGGCCCCCTGGGGCATGGCCCTGGCCTGCTTCGGCGCGGGCACCATCGCAGGGGCCCTGCTGATGATGATGTGGAAGCCGCGCCGCCTGCTCCTGGTCGGCACCCTGTGCGTGTTCCCGCTGGCGCTGCCCTCGGCGGGGCTRGCCGTTCCGCTGCCCGTGTGGGGTCTGTGCGCGGTGATGTTCGTCAGCGGCACCGCCATCGAGGTGTTCGGCGTGAACTGGATGACCACCATGCACCAGGAGATACCGGAGGAGAAGTTCTCCCGGGTCTCGGCCTACGACTGGTTCGGCTCGGTCTCCATGCTCCCCCTGGCCACCGCCCTGGCCGGACCCGCCGAGACCGCCTTCGGCCGCACCACGGCCCTGTGGGGCTGCGCGGTCCTGGTGGTCGCCGGCACCGCGGCGGTGCTGTTCGTGCCCGACGTCCGCCGGCTGACCCGCAAGCCCCCGCCCGTACGCTCCCCCGCCCCCGCGACCCCCGCCCCCGCGACCCCTGACACCGCGCGCGGCAGCACCGCCGGAGTCTCCTGAAACCGGAGTCGGGGCCGGGGCCAGGGCCAGGGAACGAGGTGCTCCGCCGGGCCGGGCTCAGCCGAGGCTGAACGCCCCCTCCGGCGGCTCCGGCGAGGCCACCGCGTCGGCGTCCGCCACCGTCGCCGCCCCGCGCACGAAGCGGGCCAGCGCCTCCCCGTGCTCCACGCGGGCCGGGAAGGCGTCCCCGGCGCACCGCCGGGCGAGGCCGGCCACCGGAAGGGCGGCGTCCGAGGCCAGCAGCACCGCGTTGCCGAAGCGCCGGCCCCGCAGCACGCCCGGCTCCGCGATCAGCGCCAGCTCCCCGAAAACGGCCCCGAAGTTCGCCAGCTGGGACCGCAGGAAGCCGAACGGCGCCCCGTCCGCCAGGTTCGCCGCGTACAGCCCCCCGGGCCGCAGCACCCGGGCAGCCTCCCGCGCGTACTCCAAGGAGGTGAGCTGGGCCGGCACCCGGGAGCCCCCGAACACGTCGGCGACGATCACGTCCGCGCTCCGGGCCGGGGCGGAGGCCAGCCAGCCCCGGGCGTCGGCGGCGTGCACGGTCACGTCCGCCCCGGCGGCCAGCGGCAGGTGTTCGGCGACCAGGTCCACCAGGCCGGCGTCGAACTCCACCACCGTCTGCCGGGACCCGGGCCGGGAGCCGGCGGCGTAGCGCGGCAGGGTCAGGGCGCCGCCGCCCAGGTGCAGCAGGTCCAGGGCCTCCCCCGGCCCGGCCGCGCAGTCGAGCACGTGCGCGAGGCGGCGTACGTACTCGAACTCCAGGTGTCCGGGCTCGTCGAGGTCGACGTACGACTGCGGGGCCCCGTCCACGGTGAGCAGCCAGGCCCGCTCCCGGTCCACGTCCGGCATCAGCTTGGCGGTGCCCTGGCCCACTTCCCGGATCACCGGGATCTGTTCGTCGCTCACCCCACCATTGTCAGGGCCCCGCCGGACCCTCCCAGACCTCCCGGGCCGCGTCCACGTGGGCGGCGGCCTGAACCAGCCCGGCCCGCGCCGCCGGGTCCCGGCGGGCGGGGTCGAGCACGTTGCGCCCGAAGGCCTTGCGGGCCTCGGGCGACGGGGTGATCAGCAGGACCCGGGCCCCCTCGGCCCGCAGCCGCGCGGCCTGCACGGAGGGGGCGGGAACCTTCCCGGAGCCCAGGGCGATCGGCGCGATGACCACCACGCGGCGGTATCCGGAGGCGAGGTCGGCGTTGGTGGCGGAGCGGACGCCGCCGTCGACGAACCGGCGCCCGCCGATCGTCACCGGCGGCCACACCCCGGGTACGGCGCAGCTCGCCGAGACCGCTTCCACCAGCCCCGCGTCCCCGTCCCGCTCGAAGGCGGCGAGCTCCCCGCTCAGCGCGTCGACGGCGGTGACGACCAGGCGCCGCTCGGGCCACTCGTGGGAGACCAGGCGGGCTTCCAGCACCGCGCGCCGCTCCGCCTCGCCGGTGGTGTCGGCGGCGAGCGCCATCGCGCCGATCCGCTTGCGGTAGCCGACCGCGTCGCGGGAGCGGGCCATGGCCACGGCGTACCGGGCGATGACGCCCGCGCCGATCCGGGCGGCGACCTCCCCGGTGCTGTCGCCGAGCTGGCGCTCGTACAGCTCCTGCGGGCTGAGCAGCCCGGAGGCGAGCTGCGCGCCGACCACCGAGCCGGCCGAGGTGCCGACGACGAGGTCGGCGCGGGCGAGGTCCACTCCGGCGCGGGCGAGCCCGTAGAGGATCCCGGTCTCCCATCCGATCCCGGTGAGTCCTCCGCCGCCGAGCACCAGTGCCGTGTCGCCGCCCATCGCCGCCCCGCCCCTCTCTCGTCCGCGCGCGCCCGGTTCCGCTTCCGCACGCGCGTCGGCGTGCGCACGCGTACGCACACCGTGTGGTGACGGCAGTCTGGCGCAGGGCCACCGCCGTCACCACACCGGGTCGGCCGGCCCCGGTCGGCCGGCCCGGATCAGCAGGCCCTCGCCGGCCGGCCGGCGTCAGCCGACCCGCGTCACCGTGCCCGCGCCCACCGTGCGGCCGCCCTCGCGGATCGCGAAGCCGAGGCCGGACTCCAGCGGGACGTCGCGCCCCAGTTCGACGGTCATGGTGACCGTCTCCCCGGGCCGGGCCACACCGGCCGCGCCCAGGTCCACGTCGCCGACGACGTCGGCGGTGCGGATGTAGAACTGCGGCCGGTACCCGGAGGCGATCGCCGTGCTGCGTCCGCCCTCGCGGGCGGAGAGCACGTAGACCTGCGCGGTGAAGCGCCGGCCGGGCATCACGCTGCCGGGCGCGGCGACCACGTGGCCGCGGCGCACGCCGTCGCGGTGCACGCCGCGCAGCAGCAGGGCGACGTTGTCCCCCGCCTCGGCGGACTCCATCGGCTTCCCGAAGGTCTCCAGCCCGGTCACCACCGTCTCGACCGGCTCGCCGTCACCGCCGAGCACGCTCACCCGGTCGCCGAGGCGGACGGTGCCGCGCTCGACGGCGCCGGTGACGACGGTGCCGCGGCCGGTGATGGTGAGCACGTTCTCCACGGAGAGCAGGAACGGCGCGTCGGTGTACCGCACGGGCATCGGCACGTACGTGTCCACCGCGTCCAGCAGCGCCTCCACCGCACCGGTCCACCGCGGGTCGCCCTCCAGCGCGCCGAGCCCGGAGACCCGTACGACCGGCGCGGCGTCACCGCCGTAGCCGTGCGCGGTGAGCAGCTCGCGGACCTCCAGCTCGACCAGGTCGGTCAGCTCGGGGTCCCCGGCGTCGGCCTTGTTGAGCGCGACCACGATGTGGTCGACGCCGACCTGGCGGGCGAGCAGGACGTGCTCGGCCGTCTGGGGCATGACCCCGTCGAGGGCGGAGACGACGAGGATCGCCCCGTCCAGCTGGGCCGCGCCCGTGACCATGTTCTTGATGTAGTCGGCATGGCCGGGCATGTCGACGTGGGCGTAGTGGCGGGTGTCCGTCTCGTACTCGACGTGCGTGAGGTTGATGGTGATGCCGCGCCGGGCCTCCTCCGGGGCCCGGTCGATGCGCTCGAACGGGACGTAGGAGGCGCCGCCGCGCTCGGCGAGGACCTTGGTGATGGCGGCGGTGAGGGTGGTCTTGCCGTGGTCGACGTGACCCATGGTGCCGATGTTGAGGTGCGGCTTGGTGCGGGCGAAGGCCGTCTTGGCCATGGTTTCTTTCCCGTGTTCGAAGCGTGGACGGGACCCCTGGAGCGAGCCGACCCTCCCCCTGCGGGGTCCGCCGGACGATCCGGGAAGGGTCAGCTTCGTGCGCCGTCGAACGCGGCGAAGGGTGCCGCCGCGAAGGCTTCGGCGAGGAAGCCCGCTGCGGGGAAGGAATCCGGGGCAGCCTTCGGCGCGTCCGCGACTGCGGACGGCGCTGCGGGGAAGGCGTACCGGGACATGTCCCCGATCCTGCCGGACCGGACCGGGGGCGTCGAACGAATTCCCTTGTACCGGGAGCCCGTTCGGTCCGGAGGCGCCCGCCGGGCCTACAGGTTCTTCAGGGCCTCGCGCACCGACAGCGGTGCGAGCAGGGCCCTTTGGTCCGCGACGAAGGCCCGGACGGCCTCCGGGTCCGTCTTGGCATACTCGCGCAGGGCCCAGCCGATGGCCTTGCGGACGAAGAAGTCCGGGTGGCCGGCCCGGCGGCGGCAGTACGCGAACAGCCGCTCGGTGTCGGTGGCGGACTTGTACGCCAGCTGGTGCAGGAGGGCGGTGCGCACGAGCCAGATGTCGTCGTCCTCGATCCAGGCGTCCATCACGGCGGCCGGCCGGGGGTCCGCCGCCACCAGCGGGCCGACCGTGTGAGCGGCGAGCAGGTCGACGGTGTCCCACCAGGACCCGGTGACGAGCAAGTGCCGCACCACGGGCAGGAAGCCCGGGGAGCAGCGGGAGACGTGGCGGCGCAGGTAGTCCACCGCGAAGTACCGGTACTCACGCTCCGCGAGCTCCCGGCAACGCAGCGCGAGCGCCGCGCAGTCCGTCTCCGTGGGCGGCGGAGTGTCCTTCGTCACGATGCGGGACAGCGCGCGGCGCTCGGGGGTCCGGATGCCGAGGAAGGGGGAGACGTCCTTCATGTACGCGGCCATCGGCCCGGCCCGCTCGGAATCCGCGGCGGCTCCGTAGGTGGTGGTGAGCCGCTCCAGGAGAACGTCCGCGAGGGCGCTGTGCGGGATCCCCGGGGGTCGCCGCGTGTTCGGCCGCATGAGGCCCACATTACGGCGCGGCGCCACGGGCCTCGGTTAGTCTCCCGGAATGTCCCTCCTCCTCGCGCCGTGGACCCGGCTGTCGCTCCTCGTCGTGCTGCTGGTCTCGGCCGGGGCGTGCGTGGTGCTCTACGAGCCCCAGCGGCTGCTGTCCCGGGGCTGGCCCCCGGAGCTTCCGCTCGGCGCGGGGGTGCTGCTGTTCGCGGGTGCGTACGGCCTGTGCACGGCCGCGTTCGTGCCCCGCCCGCTGCTGAACCTCGCGGCGGGGGCCGTCTTCGGTTCGGCGTTCGGGCTGGTGGCGGCCGTCGGCGGGACCGTCCTCGGCGCCGCGGTCTCCTTCGGGCTGGGGCGGGCCCTGGGGCAGGAGGCGTTGCGCCCGTACCTGCGCGGACGCTGGCTGCTGGCGGCCGACGGCCAGCTGAACCGGCACGGGTTCCGCTCCGTGCTCGCGGTGCGGATCTTCCCCGGCGTTCCGTTCGCGGCGGCCAACTACCTGGCGGCGGTGTCCCGCTGCGGCTGGCTGCCCTTCCTCCTCGCCACGGCGCTCGGCACGGTCCCCAACACCGCCGCGTACGTGATCGCGGGGGCCAGCGCGGCCTCGCCCGGATCGCCGGCGTTCCTCGTCTCGTCCGGGTTCATCGCACTGTCCGCGGTGGCCGCCGCGGCGGTCGCCTGGCGCAAGCGGCACCGCCTCGCGCCCACCGTCGCGGAGGCTCCCGCCCACCGGCAGCGGGCTGTTCACCCCCCTGTGGTCACGGCCGCTCCGCACGGGCCCTAGCATCGGACCCGAACTGCCCGACGATCACAAGGACGAGCGCACCCCGACATGAGCTGGTTCGAATCCCTAATCCTCGGTCTCGTCCAGGGGCTTACGGAGTTCCTCCCGATCTCCTCCAGTGCCCATCTGCGGCTGACCGCGGCGTTCGCCGGCTGGCACGACCCCGGTGCGGCCTTCACGGCCATCACCCAGATCGGCACCGAGGCCGCCGTCCTCATCTACTTCCGCAAGGACATCGCGCGGATCATCTCCACCTGGTTCCGCTCGCTGTTCACCAAGGCGCTGCGCTCCGAGCAGGACGCCAAGATGGGCTGGCTGGTCATCGTCGGATCGCTCCCGATCGGTGTGCTGGGCCTGCTGTTCAAGGACCAGATCGAGGGCCCGGCCCGTGACCTGCGGCTGACCGCCACCACCCTCATCGTGATGGGGCTGATCCTCGGCTTCGCCGACTGGCTGGCCTCGCGCGACGAGGAGGGCGGCCGCCACCGGGTGGTCCACCAGCGCAAGACGCTGAAGGAGCTGGGCGTCAAGGACGGCCTCATCTTCGGCGCCTGCCAGGCGATGGCCCTGATCCCGGGCGTCTCCCGCTCCGGCGCGACCATCTCCGGCGGTCTGCTGCTGGGCTTCACCCGCGAGGCCGCGGCCCGCTACTCCTTCCTCCTCGCGATCCCGGCCGTACTGGCCTCGGGCGCCTTCGAGATCAAGGACGTGATCGAGACCCCCGGCCACATCACCTGGGGGCCGACGATCTTCGCGACGGTCATCGCGTTCTTCGTCGGCTACGCCGTCATCGCATGGTTCATGAAATTCATTTCCACCAAGAGCTTCATGCCCTTCGTGATCTACCGGATCCTGCTCGGCATCGTGCTGTTCGCCCTGATCGGCGCGGGCGTGCTCAGCCCCCACGCCGGCGAGTCGGGGTCCTAGCGGCGCCGCCGCTCACCTATCGGCGTGAATCGGAGGCCGCCCGGGAACGTTCCCGGGCGGCCTCCGTACCGCCGTCGGGAACGCGCCTCGGCGGCGGTCCGTCCGGCATCCGGTGGCCGCACGGCCCTTGGCCTGGCAGCCCCGGAGCCCCACACTGTCCCGATGACGCAGCGTGTGGACCTGGCGACGGTAATGGACCGGCTGGCCATCGACGAGGTGGTCTCGGGGTACGCCGCGGCCGTCGACGACGGGGACTGGCCCGGCTACCGCGCCCTGTTCACCCCGGACGGGCGGGCCGACTACCGCTCGGCGGGCGGCATCGAGGGTCCCGCCGGGGAGGTCGCGGACTGGCTGCGGCGGACCATGACGCTCTTCCCGGTGCGCCAGCACCTGATCGTCAACCGGCTGGTCCGGCTGGCGGACGAGGGCGGCTCCCCCGGGGACACGGCGCGGGTCCGGGCCGACTTCCTGAACCCGATGCGGCTGGCGGGCGAGGACTTCGACGGTACGGTCACCGCCCCGAACTTCGTCGCCGCCGGCCGCTACGCGTTCGAGCTGGCCCGCACCCCCGACGGCTGGCGCCTGAGCGGGGTCACCGTGCACGAGAAGTGGCGCCGCCTCTCGGAATGAAGGGCCGGGCAGCAGGTCCCACACTGGAAGCGGAGGCGCGCATTGCTCACGAAGCGGACCCGGTGGTGGCGTACGGCCGCGGCGGTGGCGGCCGGGGCACTGCCGTGCCTCGCCTTCCCCGCCCCGGCGCTCTGGTGGTTCGCCTACGTCGCCCTCGTGCCCTGGATGCTGCTGCTGCGCTCCGCCCCCACCGGGCGGCGGGCCGCCCTGGAGGGCTGGCTCGGGGGCGCCGGGTTCATCGTGGCGGTGCACCACTGGCTGCTGCCGAGCCTGCACGTGTTCCTGCTGCCGGTGGCGCTGCTGCTGGGGCTGCTCTGGATCCCCTGGGCGCTCCTGGTGCGGGAGCTGCTCGGCGGGACGCCGCACGGGTGGCGGACCGCGGCCGCGCTGGTCCTCGTACCGGCGGGGTGGCTGCTGTCGGAGCTGGCCCGGTCCTGGCAGGGGCTGGGCGGGCCGTGGGGGCTGCTCGGCGCCAGCCAGTGGCAGGTGCCGCCGGCGCTGCGGCTGGCTTCGGTGGGCGGGGTGTGGCTGGTGAGCCTGCTGGTGGTGGCGGTGAACTGTGCCGCGGTACTGCTGGTCGCCGCGCCCCGTGCGCGGGTTCCCGCGGTGGCCGCCGTGGCGGGGTGTGCGGTGCTCACGGGGGTGGTGTGGCTGTGGCTGCCGCGCCCGGAGGCCTCGGGCGGCGTGCTGCGGGTGGCCGTGGTCCAGCCGGGCCTGATGGCGGACGGCCCGGAGGGGGCCTCCGGCGCCGGGGGCACCACCGCCGCGGCGGCGACGGCCGACGCGGCCCAGCGGCGGTTCGACGCGCAGGAGCGGCTGACCGCGACGCTGGTGGGGCGGCGGGTGGACCTGGTGGTGTGGGGCGAGAGCAGCGTCGGCGCGGACCTGGCGGCGCGGCCGGACCTGTCCCGGCGACTGGCCGCCCTGTCCGCGCGGGTCGGGGCCCCGCTGCTGGTCAATGTGGACGCCCGGCGCTCGGACCGGCCCGGCATCTACAAGAGCTCCGTCCTGGTCGGCCCGCAGGGACCGACGGGTGAGCGGTACGACAAGATGCGGCTGGTGCCCTTCGGCGAGTACGTGCCGGCCCGCGCGGTGCTGGGATGGGCCACCTCGGTGGGCAAGGCGGCCGGCGAGGACCGGATGCGCGGCGCAGCCCCGGTGGTCATGGGGCTCCCGGACGGCAGCCGGATCGGCCCCCTGGTGTGCTTCGAGTCGGCCTTCCCCGACATGAGCCGGGAGCTGACCCGGCGGGGTGCGGCGGTCCTGGTCGCGCAGTCCTCCACCTCCACCTTCCAGCACAGCTGGGCCCCGGCCCAGCACGCCTCCCTCGCGGCGCTGCGCGCGGCCGAGAACGGCCGTCCCTTCGTGCACGCCACCCTCACCGGCGTCAGCGCCGTGTACGGCCCCTCGGGCGCGCGGATCGGCCCGGCCCTGTCCACGTCGGCGAGCACGGCGGCCGTGTACGCGCTGCCGCTCGCCCGGGGCACCACCCTCTTCGTGCGCTTCGGGAACTGGCCCGGGGGCGCGGCGGTCGCCGCGCTGGCGGCGTACTGCGCGCTGCGGGGCGCCCGGGCGGTCAGGCTCGGGAGGCCTGCTCCAGAGCCGTCAGCACCACCCGCTCACACAGTTCATGGGTCAGCAGCGCGTCCCGGGCGCTGAGCGCCTTTCCGGCCCCGACGGCCTCCAGGAAGGTGTCCACCGCCTGCTCGATGCCGCGCTGGCGGGCCACGGACACCCAGTCCCCGCGCCGCCGCAGGGTGGGCTGGCCCTTGTGGTCGATGATCTCGGCGAGGTTGACGACCTGGCGCTTGGAGTCCTGTCCGGAGACCTCCAGGACCTCCTCGGTGGATCCGGAGAGCCGGTTCATGACGCCGAGGGCGGTGAAGCCCTCGCCGGACATCTGGAGCACCACCTGGTGCATCAGCCCCTCGCGCACCACGGCCCGCACGTCGATGTGGTCGGCCTCTCCGGGCAGCAGGAAGCGCAGGGTGTCGACGACGTGGATGAAGTCGTCGAGCACCAGGGTGCGCGGGTCCTCGGGAAGCCCGACCCGGTTCTTCTGCAGGATGATCAGCTCGCGCGGGTGGTCGGCGCACTGGGCGTAGCCGGGCGCGTAGCGGCGGTTGAAGCCGACGAAGAGGCCGACCCCGCGCTCCTCGGCCAGTTCCACCAGGCGCCGCGAGTCCTCGAACGCGTAGGCCAGCGGCTTGTCCACGTACGTCGGCACGCCGGCCCGCAGCAGCCGCTCGACGATCTCGGGGTGGACGGAGGTCGGCGCGTGGACGAAGGCGGCGTCGAGGCCCTCGGCGAGCAGCGCGTCGAGGGTGGTGTGGCGGCGTCCGCGCGGGACGTGGTGGATCGCGCCGATCCGCTCCAGCGTGGCGGGAGTGCGTGTCTGCAGGTGCAGTTCGACTCCGGGGCGGGTGGTGAGGACGGGCAGGTACGCCTTCCGGGCGATGTCGCCGAGTCCGATGACGCCGACCTTCACCGGGTGCCTCCTCATATGTGCCCAATGGGATACCGGCAGCTTAATCCCTGGTGGGAGGGGGCGTGTTCGGTCAGGATGACGGCCATGACGTCCAATGGATCACACCGCCTCGAACCCTCCACCACCGCCGGCGAGCGGGACATGCTGGACGGGTGGCTCGACTACCACCGTTCGACCCTCGCCTGGAAGTGTTCCGGGCTCACGGAGGAGCAGTTGCGCCTGACCCCGCTGAAGCCCTCCGGGCTCAGCCTGATGGGCCTCGTACGGCACATGGCGGAGGTGGAGCGGTACTGGTTCCGCGAGATCTCGCTGGGCGAGGACCTGCCCGAGCTCTACAGCACCCGGGAGAACCGCGACGGCGACTTCCACTTCACCGGCGCCGACACCTGGGCCTCCGCCGAGCGCGTGTGGCAGACCGAGGTGGAGCTGGCTCGGCAGGCCGCCGCGGGCCGTTCCCTCGACTCGGTGTCGGACGCCGCCGTCCACCACCGCGGCGAGGTGTTCAGCCTGCGCTGGATCTACACCCACATGATCGAGGAGTACGCGCGCCACAACGGGCACGCGGACCTGCTGCGCGAGCACATCGACGGCGCCACCGGCGAGTAGGCGCTGTCGCTGTCCGCCGGACATCCCCTCCCCGTCACCCGTGCGGGGTGAATATCGGTCCAGGGTTTTCACAACGAGGTCCTCGCACAGCAGAGTTGCGCGGGTGCATCCAACCCGAACCTCGACGAAACTGCTTCTCGGAGCCGCCTGCGCGGCCTCCGCCGTCTCCACCGTCTCCGGTTGCGTGAGCGTGGGCCCCGGTCCGGGGCGGCCGGCGACGGGCCCGTCCGCCGGGGCGGCGCCCCGGTACGAACCGCGCGGAGGGCCGGGGGCGCTCCCGGTGGTCGTCCAGGCACCCGCGCTGGAGGCGCTGGGGGCGGTGCCGGGCGGAGCGGAGCGGCCGTCCGGCCCGACGGCCGCGGCCCGGGGCACGGCGCGCACGGCCCCGCTGACGCCAGCGGAGGCCGCGGAGGCCGTTCCCCCGGTTCCGGACATCCCGGAGCCCAGGACGCCCGCCCGGCCCGCCGAGAGGCGCCGTGAGGGCCGTCCGGACCCCCTGCGGAAGGACGCGCGGGTGCCGCGCGAGCTGATGCGGGAGCTGCCGGTCCGGCCGGCCGACGTGTGCGTGCTGGGCAGGCGGCACGGCCAGTGGCACCCGGACAGCCCGGAGGCCCGCATCTGCGCGGGCGTCCACGACGGCTGAGGGACGGCCCTCGCGGCCGGGACGGCCCGCGCGGACCCTGCGGCGCTGAGGCCCCGGCCCCGCCCCGGCCCTACGGGGACTGCCCGGGAAAGGGCCGGGGCCCCTGCCCCGGCTCCGTCGCGAGCCGTCGCTCCAGCCGGGCGATGGCGGCCCGCACGCCGTTGCCGTACCCGTCGTCGGAGAGCTCCGCGGTGGCCGCGCGGGCCCGCGCCAGGTGCACCCGGGCCGCCTCGGGACGGCGGAGTTTGACGTAGTCGGCGGCGAGGCTGAGGTGCAGTGCCGGGTAGAAGGCGCGGACCGCCTCGCGGGGCCGGTCCGCGAGCCCCTCGGCGGCGGTCAGCGCCCTCAGGTCCCAGGCCAGTTCGTCGCCGGGGTCGTCCTGGGCGTCGGCCAGGTAGTGCGCGAGGGTGCAGCGGTGGAGACCGTCACCCTCCTCGCCGATCTCGGACCAGATCTCGCCGAGGCGGTTGCGGGCCTCCTCGCGGTCACCGGCGTGCAGCAGGATGACCGCCTGGCCGATCCTGGTCATGACGGCGTCCTCCGACGCCTCCTGCTGCTCCCTCAACGCGGCCTCCGGCTCGCTCCGCCGGACCCGCTCCGGTCCGGTCGTCACGAAGCTAGCCGGAGGCGGCGCCTCTGACGCCGAGGCGCGGTGTGGCGTCAGCCCAGGTCCGGGATCCGCCAGTCGATCGGCTCATGGCCCTGGGCGGCGACGGCCTCGTTGATCTGGGTGAAGGGGCGGGAGCCGAAGAACTTCTTCGCCGACAGCGGCGAGGGGTGGGCGCCCTTGACGATGACGTGCCGCTCCTCGTCGATCAGCGGGATCTTCTTCTGGGCGTAGGCGCCCCAGAGGACGAAGACGACCGGGTCCGGACGGTCGGAGACCGCGCGGATCACGGCGTCCGTGAACTTCTCCCAGCCCTTGCCCTTGTGCGAGTTCGGCTCGGCCTCGCGGACGGTGAGGACCGCGTTGAGCAGGAGGACGCCCTGGCCGGCCCACGGCATCAGGTACCCGTTGTCCGGGATCGGCAGGCCGAGCTCCTCCTTCATCTCCTTGTAGATGTTGCGCAGCGAGGGCGGGATCTTCACCCCGGGCCGCACGGAGAAGCACAGGCCGTGGCCCTGGCCCGCGCCGTGGTACGGGTCCTGGCCGAGGACCAGCACCTTGACCCGGTCGAACGGCGTCGCCTCCAGGGCCGCGAAGACCTGCTCCCGGGGCGGGTAGACCGGCCCGTTCGCCCGTTCCTTCTCGACGAACTCGGTGAGTTCCTTGAAGTAGGGCTGGTCCAGCTCCCCGCCGAGAACGGGGAGCCAGGACTCGGGCAGCATCTGGGTCACGTCGACAACCTCCGGTACAAGTTCGTGCAACTGCTTCAGAACCTACCGGGGACCACTGACAACGCCACGACCCGGGCACCGCCCGCGGACGTCACCAGCTGGTCTTGCGGTACAGCTCCCACATCTGCATGGCGGTCTGCGGGTCCAGGGCCCGCTCGGCGCCGGCGATGTCCTCGCGCGCGCCGACGTAGAGCTTGCCCTGCCACAGGGGCAGCAGGCGGACGTCCTGGGCGAAGATCTGCTGTGCCTGCTCGAACTCCCTGACGCCGGCCGAGCGGTCGCCCTCACGACGGGAATTGGGCAGCAGTTCGTTCACGATGGCCGGGGGCTCGTACGGGGTGCCGACCGCGTTCTCCTTGCCGACGAACGGCGCGATGAAGTTGTCCGGGTCGGGGAAGTCGGGGAACCAGCCGCGGCCGAAGATCGGGTACTCGCCGTTCTTGTAGCCGACCTGGAATTCCACCCAGGGCTTGTTCCGCAGCGTGATCTTGAAGAGCCCGCTCTCGTCCAGCTGCCGCTTGAGTTCGGTGAATTCGTCGGCGGTGGAGCCGCCGTAGCGGTCCGACGTGTACCAGAGGGTCAGATCGACCGGAGTGGGGACCCCGCCGTCCTTGAGGATCTTCCGGGCCTTGTCGACGCTGGGCTGGCCGTAGAGGTCGTAGAAGGGCGTCTTGTGGCCGACGACCCCCTTGGGGACCATCGAGTACAACGGTTCGGCGGTGCCCTGGTAGACCTTGGTGACCAGCGCGCCGCGGTCGACGATCTGGGCGATGGCCTGGCGCACCGGGAGCTTGGCGACCTGCGGGTCCTTGGGGTTGAACACCAGGTAGCGGATCTCCGCGCCGACGTTCTCGACGACCTGGACCCCCGCGTTGTGCGAGGCCGGGCTCTGCAGGTCCTTGATCTCGGGGGCCGAGAGGCCTCGGTAGGTCGCGTCGATCTCCTTGGACTTCAGGGCCGCGACCATCGCGTCGGACTTCTTGAAGTAGCGGATCGTCACGCCGTCGTTGTGGCGGTTGGCGAAGCCCTGGTAGGTCTCGTTGCTCCCCAGGACCGCCTCGGAACCCGCCTTGTACGAGGTGAGGACGTAGGGGCCGGATCCGGTGACCTTGCCGTCCTCGCGCACCTTGTCCGCCGGGTACTCCTTGGGCGCGACCAGTGAGGCGGCCGGCGAGCCGAGGACGAAGGGGAAGGTGGCGTCCGGGGTGTTCAGGTGGAAGACCACGGTCAGCGCGTCCGGGGTCTCGATCTTGTCGAGGGAGTTGAAGAGGCCCTTGGGGCCGACCTTCGAATCGATCTTCCTGATCCGGTCGAGGGAGTACTTGACGGCCTTGGCGTCGAGCGGCTCGCCGTCGGAGAACTTCAGCCCCTTGCGCAGCGTGCACCGGTAGGCGGTGTTCGCCGTGTCGGTGAAATCGCAGCCCTGGGCGGCGTCCGGCTGGGGCTTCGTGGTGCCCGTGGGGAACGCCAGGAGGGTCTGGTAGACGTTCCGGTAGAGCTCCCAGGAGCCGTCCCATGCCGCCGCCGGATCGAGGGTGCTCGGGGCGCTCGTCGTGCCGACCACGATCCTCTTGGCCTTCTCGCCGCTGTCGTCGGAGAACAGACCGCATCCGGCGAGCAGGGATATGGACGCAAGGGCCGCAGAGACCTGCAGGCATCTGGTCCGGTTGAACACGTGCACGCTCCTCGATCAGCCAGGGGTGCGGCAGACCCTACCGCAGTACGTCACAAATCCAATGGGCAGGTTTCGTGAGGCACTTGACCGATTACGTGCGCATTCGATACGCATTTGCCTCCCTGAGGGAGGCAAATGCGTCCGCTTATCGGTCAGTGGACTCCGGCATTGAGGAACATGCCTCCGTCGACCACGAGGGTTTGTCCAGTTACCCATTCCGCTTGTGCAGATGTGAGGAATGCCGCCGCGCCCCCGATGTCCTCCGGGACCCCCAGCCGGCCGAGCGGGTACGCCGCGGCGGCCTCCTGCTCACGGCCCTCGTAGAGCGCCTGCGCGAACCTCGTCTTGACCACCGCCGGGGCGATCGCGTTCACCCGCACCCGCGGCGCCATCTCGTGCGCCAGCTGCAGGGTCAGATTGATCATGGCGGCCTTGCTCATCCCGTACGCCCCGATGAAGGGCGAGGCGGAGACGCCGGCGATGGAGGCGATGTTCACGATCGCCCCGCCGTTGTCCTTCTGCCAGGCGTGCCAGGTCCGCTGGGCGAAACCGAGGGCCGAGATCACGTTGGTCTCGAACACCTTGCGCGCGACCCCGAGGTCGAGGTCCGCCATCGGTCCGAAGACCGGATTGGTCCCCGCGTTGTTCACCAGGAAGTCGACGCGGCCGAAGGCCTCCATCGCGCGGTCCACGGCGACGGCCTGGTGGGCCTCGTCGTGGGCCTTCCCGGCCACGCCGATCACCCGGTCCGCGCCGAGCCGCTCGACGGCCTCCTTGAGGGATTCCTCGTTGCGCCCGGTGATGCAGACCCGGTCGCCCCGGGCGACCAGCGCCTCGGCGATCCCGTAGCCGATGCCCCGGCTCGCGCCGGTGATCAGCGCGACCTTGCCGCTGTCGATGCCGTTGTACGTCATGCCGTACGCCCTGCCTCTCGTGGACGGGTCAGTTGAGCGGGCCGCCGGCCACGTACATGACCTGGCCGGAGACGAAGCCGGCGGCCTCGCCCGTGAAGAAGGCGATGGCGTTGGCGATGTCGTCCGGGCGGCCGACGCGCTGCACCGGGATCTGCGTGGCGGCGGCCGCCTGGAACTCCTCGAAGCCCATGCCGACGCGGGCGGCCGTCTGGGCGGTCATCTCCGTCACGATGAAACCGGGGGCGACCGCGTTGGCCGTGACGCCGAACTTGCCCAGCTCGATGGCCAGGGTCTTGGTGAAGCCCTGCAGACCGGCCTTGGCGGCGGCGTAGTTGGCCTGGCCCCGGTTGCCCAGCGCGGAGCTGCTGGAGAGGTTCACGACCCGGCCGAACTTGGCCTCCACCATGTACTTCTGACAGGCCCGCGCCATCAGGAACGCGCCCCGCAGGTGCACGTTCATGACGGTGTCCCAGTCGGTGTCGCTCATCTTGAACAGCAGGTTGTCGCGGAGCACGCCCGCGTTGTTGACCAGGATGGTCGGGGCGCCGAGCGCGCTCGCGACCCGCTCGACGGCCGCCTCCACCTGGGCGCTGTCGGAGACGTCGCAGCCGACCGCCAGGGCCCGGCCGCCGGCGGAGGTGATCGCCTCCACGGTGTCCTTGCAGGCCGCCTCGTCCAGGTCGAGTACGGCGACCGCACGGCCCTCGGCGGCCAGGCGCACGGCGGTGGCGGCGCCGATGCCCCGGGCCGCCCCGGTGACGATCGCGACGCGCTGCTCGGTGGTGGACATGCTGGATCTCCTCGCCGTTGAGAGCGGTCGCCCGAAGGTGAGCAACCGCTTAGTAGCTTCAGCTGAGGAGACGCTAGGAGCCGTGACACCTCGTGTCAACGGCACCCAGGCGCGCGCGTGCCGCCGATCCCCGCGTCAGCGGACCAGCAGGTCGAGGAGGCGTTCCAGCTCGGCCTCCGGGTCGGCCGTCAGACCGGTGTGGACCGGACCGGGCTGGACCACCGTGCTGCGGGGGGCGATCAGCCATCGGAACCGCCGTCCCGGATCGTCACCGGCCGCCTGACCGGCCCGCTCGCCGCCCGCGCACAGCCCCTCGACCCCGCGCAGCGCGGCCCGGACGCCGGCCACGTCGGCCCCCGGGTCCAGCGCGAGGAGCTTCGCCTCGTCGAGGTGGGTGCGCGCGGCGACGTACGCGTGCGCCCGGCAGTAGACGACGACCCCGGCGTTGAAGCACTCGCCGCGCTCCATCCGGGGCACCACGCGCACCAGCGCGTACTCGAACACGTCCCGCTCGGTCACTCGTCGCCGCTCTTCCGCTCGTTCTTGTCCGACTGGGGAGGCAGCCGCTCGGCGAGCCAGCCCGGCGGACCGGACCGCGGCCTGACCTCGGCCTCCATGGTGATCCTCTCGTGGATCGTCGCCGCGCGCGGCAGCAGCGCCTCCACGTAGGCGCGTCGCACCGCGTCGGTGGAGTCGAAACCGGGCTCGTCGACCAGCCATTCGTCGGGGACGTCGGCGGTGACCTCGGTGAGCAGGTCCTCGGTCACCAGCGGGGCCAGCTCGGCGGCGGCCGCGGCGATGTCCGGTCCCACGGGGGCCAGGACGTGGTCGGAGGCGTTGTAGGGCTTGGCCCCGGCGGCCCGGGCGGTGGGCCAGTTGTGGTGCCAGATCATGGTGGCGCCATGGTCGATGAGCCACAGGTCGCCGTGCCAGACCAGCATGTTGGGGTTGCGCCAGGAGCGGTCGACGTTGTTGATCAGGGCGTCGAACCAGACCACACGGCCCGCCTCGGCCGGGTCGGCCTGGTACGCGAGCGGGTCGAAGCCGATCGAGCCCGGCAGGTAGTCCATCCCGAGGTTGAGCCCGCCGCTGGCCTTGAGCAGCTCCTGGACCTCCTGGTCGGGCTCGGCGAGCCCGATGACGGGGTCGAGCTGCATCCCCACCAGCCGCGGCACCCGCAGGCCCAGCCGCTGGGCGAG
This sequence comes from Streptomyces sp. M-16, assembly GCF_052114405.1. Classification (NCBI taxonomy): domain Bacteria; kingdom Bacillati; phylum Actinomycetota; class Actinomycetes; order Kitasatosporales; family Streptomycetaceae; genus Streptomyces; species Streptomyces sp. M-16. The sequence continues at coordinate 108,381 of NZ_JBFRER010000032.1, forward strand.
GCGCCCGCACACGACTTCGGCGACCAGGGTCTTGCGCCCCTGGCCGGCTCCGGTGAACTTCATGACGTAGGTACCGAGGTCGTCGGCCTCGACGATCCCCGGGAGCGAGCCGCCCTCACGCAGTGGCGTGACATAGCGGGTCGCTGTCACTTCTGTAAGCATCGCCCCAGGCTATCCACTCGCCCGGCCGCACATCCGAACGGCCGGGGCCGGTCCTTCGGCGGCGGCCCACCGGACGGGGTCAGCTCGCGGGAGCCCACCGCGCGAGCAGGGCCTCGGTCGTGGTGACCTCCGCCACCAGCGCGAGGGAGTTGCGGATCACCTCGGCGGTGCACGAGGCCGGCACGCCGGCGATCGCGTCGGCGGGCACCACGACCCCGTACCCGAGGTTGACGGCGTCGAAGACGGTGTTGGGGATCGCGATGTTGGAGGAGACCCCGGTGACGACGAGGGTGCGGATGCCGAGGTTGCGCAGGAGGGCGTCCAGGTCGGTGCCGGCCATCGGGGACAGTCCGTGCAGCCGCCGGACCACCAGGTCCCGTTCGGCCACGGTGATCGGGGCCGCGACCTCGACGGCCCGGCTCCCGGTCAGCTGGCGCACCGGCAGCCTCCCGGCGGCCCGGAAGAGCCGCGCGTTGGTACTGGACCCCAGCCCGTCCGGCCGCCGCTCGGCGACGGCGTGCAGCACCTGTACGCCGGCCGCGCGCGCGGCGACGGCGAGGGCGGCCACGCGGTCCAGCATCCCGGAGTCCCGCGCCTCCTTCGCCAGCTCCGGCAGGGCGCTCTCCTCGCCGACGACGCCGTTCTGACACTCGACGGTGAGCAGCGCGGTGGCGGCGGGATCGAACTCCGGCATGGCTCCCCCTGGCGTGGTGACGGCGGAGCCCGCATGATTCCTGACACATAGTCAGATGTGAAGGGGCAGGGGCACGATGGACGAGACGCTCGGGGCCGGAACACAGCGGCGGGGCCGCCGCATCATGATGACCGACGCGGAAGTGGACGCCTTCCTCCGCGAGCAGCGCACCTGCCGGGTGGCCACGGTCTCCCCCGACGGGCGACCGCACGTGGGGGCCCTGTGGTTCGCCTGGGACGGCACCTCGCTGTGGCTGTACTCGATCACGCGCAGCCGCCGCTGGGCCGACCTGCGCAAGGACCCCCGGATCTCGGTGGTGGTGGACTCCGGCGAGTCGTACGACGAGCTGCGCGGGGTCGAACTGTCCGGCAGCGCCGTCTTCGTGGGCGAGGCCCCGCGCACCGGCGAGCCCTGCCCCGAGCTGGCGGAGCCCGAACGGATCTTCCCCGTCAAGAACTTCGGCATCGAGGAGATGCCCCACGACGGCCGCCACGCGTGGATCCGCCTCACGCCGCACTCCCTCGTCTCCTGGGACTTCCGCAAGATCTGACCCGGGCCCGGGGCGGCCGGCCCGGCCGAGAGCCCCGGGGAGCCCTACACGGCGGCCGCCGCCTCGCGCAGCGCCCCGACGGCGGCCCGGATGGAGGGCCGCCGTCCGGCGTCCGCGCGCCAGACCGCGTACACGTGACGGCGTACGGCGTCGCACACCGGCAGCAGCCGGACGCCCGGCGGCACGGGCCCCCGGCCCAGCCGGGGCGTCACGCACACCCCCAGCCCGGCCTCCACGAAGGCGAGCTGGGTGTGGTGCTCCTCGGCGATGTGCGCGACGCGCGGCTCGACCCCGGTGCCGCGCAGGGTGAACACGAGCCACTCGTGGCAGAACTGGCCTTCGTTCCAGGAGATCCAGTCGTCGTCGGCGAAGTCGGCCAGGGAGATCTTCGTGCGGTCGGCCAGCGGGTGGGAGCGCGGCACCGCGATGTCGACGGCGTCGTCCAGCAGGTGGGCGCGGGTCAGCTCGGCCGGCACCGGCATCCGCTTGTTGTGCCAGTCGATGGCCAGGGCCATGTCGAGGTCCCCCCGCACCACGGCGAACATGGCCTCCTCCGGCTCCTGCTCCCGCACCATCGCCCGCAGGTCCGGGTGGTCGGCGCGCAGCGAGGTCAGTGCCCGGGGCAGCAGCCCGCGCATCGCGGTGGGGAAGGCCCCGATCCGCAACTGTCCGACGGCGCAGCCCCGCTGGGCCTCGACGTCGGCCTGGGCCAGCTCCACCTGCGAGATGATCCGGGCGGCGTGGTCGGCGAGCAGCCGCCCGGCGTCCGTCAGGCGCACCCCGCGGCCGTTCTTGGCCAGCAGGGGCTGGCCGACCTCCCGCTCCAGCTTGGCCATCTGCTGGGAGACGGCGGACGTGGTCACATGGAGGCCGTCGGCCGCGCCGCTGACCGAGCCGTGGCGGGCGAGGGCGTCCAGGGTGCGCAGGCGCTCCAGGTTCAACATGTAAGCGATGCTACGCGGTGCGTCGGAGGAAGTCTCGCTTGTCCTACGAGGTCCCGCGCAGCAGAGTGAGCACATGAGCGCACCCGCCCCCTCCCGCCCGGCCCGTTCCGGCCCCTCCTCCGCCCTCTCCTCCACCCCCTCCCCCGTCACCGCCCCCGTCACCGCCCCCGTCACCGCCCCCGTGACCGTCTCCCCGTCCGGCACGGCCTCCGGCACGGGACCCGCCACCGGCGCTCTGGACTGGCGGCTGCGCTTCGCCTTCCTCTCGGTCGTCTGGGGCTTCAGCTTCCTCCTGGTCAAGGTGGGCACGCAGGCGTTCGCGCCCTTCCAGGTCGCCTTCGGCCGCGTCCTGTTCGGCGCCCTCGCCCTGCTGGCCGTGCTGCTCGTACGGCGCGAGCCGCTGCCCCGGGGAGTGCGCACCTGGGGCCACCTCACGGTGGCGGCGCTCCTGCTGAACACCGCCCCCTTCTCGCTGTTCGCGTACGCCGAGCTGAGCATCCCCTCCAGCCTGGCCGGGATCTGCAACGCCACCTCGCCGCTGTGGGGCATGGCGCTCTCCCTGGTCGCCCTCTCCGAAGACCGCCCCACGCGCCGCCGCTTCGCCGGTCTGGGCCTCGGGTTCCTCGGCGTGCTGACCGTCCTCGGCGCCTGGCAGGGTTTCGCGGGCATCGACGCCAAGGGCACCGCACTGGCCCTGCTGGCCTCGCTCTGCTACCCGATCGGCTGGATCTACGTCCGCCGCACCCTGGCGGGCACCCCGGGCTCCCCGGTGGCGCTGACCGGAGCGCAGCTCATGGTGTCGACGGTGCAACTGGCCGCCGTCAGCGCCCTGTTCACCTCGCCCCCCACCGGCTTCCCGCTCTGGCCGACCCTCTCGGTGATCGCCCTGGGCGCCCTCGGCACGGGCATGGCCCTGCAGATGCAGTACGGGCTGGTGACCGAGGTCGGCCCCACCACCGCGCAGATGGTCACCTACTTCATCCCCGTCATCGCCACGACCGCCGGTGTCCTGATCCTCGGCGAGCAGCTGCACTGGAACACCCCGGTCGGCGCCGTCGTCGTCCTGGCGGGCGCCGCCCTCACCCAGGCCCGCTCCCGGGCGCCCAAGCCCGCCTGAGACCCGGCCCCCGCGGTCGAGAACCCGCCCCCCGTCGCGCTCCGCGGCGGGGGCGGATCCGTTCGGCGACGCCGCGCGACACCCCGGCGGGCCGTTCAGTCCGAGCGGCCTCCGGGCGCCGGGCGGACCGCCGCCGCCACCGCGTCGGCGAGCGGGACCACCTCCGCCGGGGAGAGCCCGGACACGGTGATCCGCACGCCGGGACCGGCCTCCACCCGGAACCGGGCCCCGGCCGTCACCGCCCACCCGGCCGTCAGCAGCCGGGTGACCACCGCCGTCTCGTCTGCGACCGGCACCCACACGTTCATCCCGCTGCGCCCGTGCGCCCGTACGCCGCGCTCGGCCAGCGCCGCGATCAGCCCGTCCCGGCGCAGCCCGTACGAACGCGCCACCGCCCGCGGGTCCACGGCGCCGGAGGTCCACAGCTCCACCACCGCGCGCTGCAGGAGGCGGCTGACCCAGCCCGGCCCCAGCCGTTGCCGGCCCCGGACCCGGTCGAGGGTCACCGCGTCACCGGTGAGCACCGCGAGCCGCAGGTCGGGCCCGTACGCCTTGGCCGTGGAGCGGACCAGCGCCCAGTGCCGGGTCACCCCGCTCAGCGGGCACAGGGGCACGTCCACGATGCCGTGCCCGTGGTCGTCGTCGATGACGAGCACCCCGGGATGCCCGGCCAGCAGCTCCCTCAGCTCCCGGGCCCGCGCGGCGCCGACCGCGGCGCCGGTCGGATTCTGCGCGCGGGCCGTCACCACGAGGGCCCGCGCCCCCTCGGTCAGGGCCCGCGCCACCGCCGCCGGAACCGGCCCCTCGTCGTCGACGGCCACGGGCAGCGCCCGCAGCCCCAGGGCGGGCACGAGGTCGAGCACGGCCCCCCAGCCCGGGTCCTCGACCGCGACCGCGTCGCCCGGCCTGAGGTGGGCGGCCAGCACCCGCTCGATGCCGTCCAGCGCCCCCGAGGTCACGGCCACGGGCCCGGCCGGGACCCCGTCGGCGTCCAGGTCCGCCCGGGCGATCCGGGCGAGGTCCGGGAGCACCGGGTCCTCGCCGTAGAGGGGCGGGGCCTGCGCGTACCAGCGGGCGGCGGCGGCCAGCGCCGCGTCGAGGGAGGGCAGCAGGGATACGTCGGGGTTGCCCTCCGTGACGTCCCGGACGCCTTCGGGGACGGCCATCCGCAGCGCGTCGCGCGGCGCCGTGGCGGGGCGCGCGCGCACCCGGCTGCCGCGCCGGCCGTCCGTCTCGATGACGCCGCGTTCGCGCAGGGTCCGGTACGCGGCGGCCACGGTGTTGGGGTTGACGCCCAACTCCCCCGCCAGTTCCCGCATCGGAGGCAGCAGCGCTCCGGGCGCGAGCGCGCCGGAACCGACACCCGTTTCGATGCTCGCCGCGACATCCGATGCGCGACGGCCTGTGATCCGATACTCTCCTAGCACAAACGACATTATGCACTAATACAACGGAGTCCGCACCATGAGCGCCACCCCGACCGCATACGAACCCACGGACCGCACCGTCCCGAGCCGCGGCCGCCAGAAGGCGAGGTACGACCGCGAGACGGTGCACTCGATACTCGACCAGGCCTACGTCTGCCACCTCGGGTTCGTCCGCGACGGCGCGCCGGTGGTCCTGCCGACCCTCTTCGGCCGGGTGGGCGAGACCCTCTACGTCCACGGATCCACCGGTTCGCGCCCGCTGCTGGCCGCCGGGAAGGCCGACCCGGGCCTGCCGGTCTGCCTGACGGTGACGCACGTGGACGGCCTGGTACTGGCCCGCTCCGCCTTCCACCACTCGATCAACTACCGCTCGGTGGTCGTCCACGGCACCGCCTACCAGGTCACCGACGAGGACGAGTGCCGGATGGCCCTGGCCGCCCTCGTCGACCACGTCGTCCCGGGCCGCTCGGCCGACTCCCGCCCGGCGAACGCCAAGGAGCTCGCCGCGACCGCGGTGATCCGCCTGGACCTGACCGAGGTCTCCGCGAAGATCCGCACCGGCGGCCCGAACGACGACCCGGAGGACCTGGGCCTTCCGTTCTGGTCCGGCGTGGTCCCGGTCGCGCCGGCGTACGGGACCCCGGTCCCGGCCGCCGACCTGACCCCCGGCGTCGCGGCCCCGGACTACCTCGCCGCGCTCTGAGGCTCCGGGGCGGGCCCGGCCACCGGCCCGGAACCGCCCCCGGCCACCGGCCCGCCCCCGGACCCGGCCCGCGGACCGCGCGCCTCGGCCGCGATCAGCGCGCCCACCGCCGACAGCAGCAGTACGGTGCCCAGCACCACCGCCCCCGTCAGCCGCTCGCCGAGCATCCCGACGGCGATCGCCGCCGCGCTGACCGGCTCGATCAGCATGATCACCGACACCGTCGCGGCCCGCACCGACGCGGCGCCGGTGAAGTACAGCGCGTACGCGAGGGCGGTGGGCACCGTGGCCACGTAGACCAGCAGCCAGCACACCCGGCCCCAGTCGGCGGTGTGCGGCAACAGCCCCTCGGCCAGGGCGAGCGGCAGCAGGCACACCGTGCCCACCGCCACCGACCACGCGGTGGTGACCAGCGGGTCCCCGCCGGCCCCGCGCCGCCCCAGCCACCGCGCCCGCAGGGTCATCCCCGCGTACCCGGCGGCCGACAGCAGCGCCCAGCCGACCCCGAGCGGCCGCACCTCGCCGCCACCGGAGCCCAGCACCAGCACGGCCAGACCGGCCAGGGCGCCGAGCACGGCGGCCACGCCGCCCCGGCCCAGCCGCTCGCCCATCCAGTACCGGCCGCCCAGCGCGATCAGCACGGGCCCGGCCCCCAGGGTCACGACGGTGCCGACGGCGAGGCCGGTGTCGCGTACGGCGGCGAAGTACGCCGCCTGGAACAGGGTGAACATCAACCCGGTCCCGATCAGCGAAAGCGCCGGGACGGGCGAGGACGGCGCGACGGGCGAGGCCGCCGCGGCCCGCGGAGCCCGCCGGGCCCGCACCGAACGGCGTACGGCGAGCACGCCCAGCAGGACCACCAGACCGCCCGCGCACCGCCAGAACGACAGGGCGACGGGGCCGAGGTCACTGGCCAGGAAGAGGAGGGAGGCAGCCGCCCCGGCGGTGCCCCAGGCGACTCCGGCGACGACGAGGTACAACAGACTGCGCCCGGCGGCGGGCGAATGGTTCGACACGTGTGTCTCCGCGCATGCGTGAAGGATGAGGGAAGCAGGTCATCGCTTCGCGGGCAGCGCTCACCGGCCCGGGGACTCCCCGGGCGGGTCTTTCGTTCGCGTGGAGGCCGCCCGCGCTAGGCGGCGGGAGGCGGAAGCACGGTCGACGGCATGTCCAGCACCCTACGGGACGCTCCCCGCCTCCGGCCCGTCGGCCCCCCGCCCTACGCCCTGGCGGTCTCGGGGGCCGGCACGGCCGGATCGGGGGCCGCGGGCGGCGCCGGCCGCGAGGACTGCGCGATGAAGGCCCCGCCGAGCACCAGCGCGCCGCCCACGATCTGCGGGGTCGAAAGGTGTTCGCCCAGCAGCACCCAGGCCAGCACGGTGGCGATGACCGCCTCCAGGCAGGCCACCACACCCGCCACCTGCGGGGAGAGCTTGCGCACCGAGACCACCCCGGTCAGGTACGCGAACACGGTGGCGACCAGCACCACCCAGCCCAGCAGGGCCAGGGCGGGAACCTCGGTGTCCCCGAGCGGCGCGTCGCCGCCGAGCACGGCCCAGTCCATCTCCCAGGGCCGCGCGAGCACCGTCATGACCGCGGCCCCGACGAGCATCCCGTACGCGATCACGCCCATCGGGTCGGGCACGTCGTCCCCGTCGGCGCCCTGGTCGGCGAAGACGAAGTAGAAGGCCTGGCAGCAGGCGGCGGCCAGCCCCAGCAGCACCCCGAGCGGGTCCAGGCTCAGCCCCGACCAGATCTGGACCACGCACGCCAGCCCCGCGACGGCCACCGCCGCACCGGCCGCGGCGGCCCGGGTCACCGGCTTGCGCTGCACGAAGCGGATCCAGCCGAGCAGCAGGGCCGGGCCCAGGTACTCCAGCAGCAGGGCCACGCCGACCGGGATCCTCGACAGGGCGGCGAAGTAGAAGGCCTGCACGCCCGCGACGGCGACCAGGCCGAAGCCCGCGAGCAGCAGGGGCTTGCGCCGCACCAGGCCGCGGTGCCGCCAGGCCAGCGGGGACAGCACCAGCGCCGCCCCGGCCACCCTCAGCCACACCACGTGCAGCGGGTCCAGACCCGCCTCGATCAGCGGCTTCGCCGCCACACCGGAACCACCGAACGCACACGCCGAGACGAGGGCGAGGCCCAGTCCGGCGTTCTTCCCTGACGCTTGCATCGGGCCATCATGGCAGGGCCGGTCAGGAGCGTCACGCCGGTGACGCCTGTTGAGACGCAGTCGGTACCGGACGGTCCGGAACCCACCATTTCTGACAGGTCGTCAGTATTGAATGTTCCGCCCCCCGGGACTACCTTCCGCCGCACGAACCCGACGAGAAGGGGTGGACGCATGGCTGAAGTCACCGCGGAATCACGCATCGAGGCGCCCGCCGCGAAGCTCTGGGCCCAGCTGACCGACTGGGACGCGTACGGGCAGTGGAGCATGACCCACACCGACTTCCCGAAGGGCGGTCCCGAGACCCTCGCGGTCGGGTCCGCCTTCGCCGAGAACATGAAGATGATGGGCTTCCCCGCCGAGGTCCTGTGGACCGTCTCGGAACTGGAGGACCAGCGCGTCTTCGCGATCACCGGCAAGGGCCCGATGGGTGTGGCCGTCCTGACCCGCTACACCCTGATCCCGGACGGGGACGCCACCACCGTCCGCATCGACGGCGAGTTCACGGGCGCCGCGGTGTCCCTCATGGCGGGCAAGCTCAAGGACTCCGCGACCGCCGCTCTGAACGAATCCCTCCGCAAACTGGCCGGCCTGGTCGCCTGACCCGCCCCCGCCCGCACCCCGACCCACGGCACACGTACGGCGCGCCCCGCGAGACCGCTCGCGGGGCGCGCCGTACGTGTGCCGGGAGGCCCGGCGTCCGGGTCAGTGCTCGTCGGCCAGGATCAGGTAGAGCTTCTTGCGGGCGTCGTTGACGACCGCGAGGGCCTTCTCCCGCTGCTCGGGCGAGCCGGTCTTGAAGACCTGCGCGAAGGCTTCCATCAGGCCGACGCCGGCGGTGCGGACCTCGTGCATCGCCTCGAAGTCGAAGCCGCGCCCGGCGTCCGCCCAGGGGGCGTCCGGACCCGATTCCGCCTCGGTGCGGCCCTCGTCGGTGAGCGTGAACAGCTTCTTGCCGCCCTCGCTCTCGCTGGTGATGAGGCCCTCGTCCTCCAGCAGCTGCAGGGTCGGGTACACCGAACCCGGGCTGGGCTTCCACGCCCCGCCGCTGCGCTCGCCGATCTCCTGGATCATCTCGTAACCGTGCATCGGCCGGTCGGCGAGGAGCGCCAGGATCGAGGCGCGCACGTCACCGCGCCGCGCCCGCCCCCGGGGCCCGCCCCGGCCGCCCCTTCCGCCGAAGGGTCCGCCGCCGAAGGGCGGCCCGAACGGCCCGAAGGCGGCCCGCAGGCCCCGGAACTCCTCCCGACGGTCCGGCCCGCAGTGGCCGTGACCCCGTCCGTGCTCGTGTCCGTGCTCGTGCTGTCCACGTGAACGCATCACTGCGCCTCCTTTCGTCATCGCTTGTCGTGGTGGCTGTCGCTGCGACTCCCGCCGCTGCGACTCCTTCACTATCGCTGACCCATCGCGATGCGTCAACGATATATCGGAACCTATCTTCGACAGTCGAGCGCAATGGGCCCATTCGGGTGGATCCGCGCGAGAACCTCCTGACGAGGGACGTACGCGTGTGCTGTGCTGGCCGCGCTCCTCGCGACACGGGGCGCGGAACGGAGCACCCGCACCGAAGAGAAAGGGACCTTCGTGCGCCACAAGGGACGCGCCGGAAAATGGCTCGCCGCCACCCTCAGCGCCACCGCGCTGCTGCTCGTACCGGGCCCGGCCAACGCAGACGCCGGGCCCACCCGACCGCTGGCCGGCAACACCCTCAACCTGCACCAGTGCGTGTACCAGCCCACTCCGGGCGTCGACTACCTGACCACCGTCGTGCCACCCAGCGGCGACGGGCGGTTCACGGCCGCGACGAACACCGCCGCCGCACCGGACCGGCAGCTGTCCTGCGGCGACGGCGACGGCAACTACACCCCGGTCCGCCCCTGGGCCACCCTGCAGTCGCTCGACCTCGGCTCCGGCCGGTACCTGAACCTGCACCAGTGCGTGTACTACTCCGAGCTCCAGCACGACCACCTCACCGTGGTGGCCCCCGGCGGGGGCAGCGAGTGGAGCTCCGGCACGAACGTCTCCGACACCCCCGACACCACCGTCACCTGCGGGCCCGGCCGCGGCCTCTACTACCTCGCCCCCCTGCTGTCCGACGTGATCGCCCTGGACCTCAGCGCCGGGCGGTACGTGAACCTCCAGCAGTGCCAGTACTACTCCGCCCGCCTCGCCGACCACTTCACCACAGTGGTGCCCACGCGCCGCGACGGCCGGTTCAGGACCGGGACGAAGGTCTCCGGCACCGCCGACACGACCGCGACCTGCGGGGGCGGTGACGGGAACTTCCTTCCCGTCCCGCTCCTGTCGGGCACCAAGGCCCTCTCGCGCACCTGACCGCCCGCGCGCCGAGGCCAGTCATCCCGGATTGGCCTTGGTGCGCGCCGGCCGGGGCACCCTACGGTCGGTCCATGCGCATCCGAATCGTCGACGCCTTCACCGACCGCCCCTTCCACGGAAATCCCGCCGGAGTCCTCGTCCTCGACGGGCCGTTCCCTCCGGACGGCTGGCTCCAGCAGGTCGCGGCCGAGGTCAACCTCTCCGAGACCGCCTTCGTCCGGCCCCTGCCGCCCGGCGGGGCCGCCGACTGGGCACTGCGCTGGTTCACCCCGGCCGGCGAGGTCGACATGTGCGGGCACGCCACCCTCGCGACCGCGCACGTACTGAACGAGAACGGCCTGGCCAAGGGCCTGATCCGGTTCGACGCGCGCTGCGGGGTCCTCACGGCCGAGGCGGCCGGGGACGGCACGGTCACGATGGACTTCCCCACCTCCTCACTGACCCCGGTCGATCCGGTCCCCGAGGTCGCCCGCGCCCTGGGCGCCACGATCGTCTCGCTGCACGACACCGCCGCCCACATCGGCGACCTGCTGGTGGAGCTGGCCGACGAGCGGACCGTGCGGGAACTCGCGCCCGACCACGCGGCCCTGCGCGCCTACGCCCGCCGCGGCGTGATCGTCACCGCCCCCGCCGAGGAACCCTCCCGGGGCTACGACTTCGTCTCGCGCGGCTTCTTCCCCGTCCACGGCATCGACGAGGACCCGGTGACGGGCAGCGCCCACACCGCCCTCGCCCCCTTCTGGGCGGCCCGCCTGGGCCGCGACGAGATGACCGGCCTCCAGGGCGGAGCCCGCCGCGGCCTGGTCCGGGTCACCCTCGCGGGCGAGCGGACCCTGCTCACCGGCCGCGCGGTCACCGTGATCGACGGCGAGCTGCTCACCGCTCCCTGAGCGGGGCGGCTACGGGGTGGGCAGCCAGCCCACCTTCCCCGCGAGCAGCGCGTACCCGCCGAAGGCCACCACGTCGAGCAGCGTGTGCGCGACGACGAGGGGTCCCACCCGGCCCCAGCGGCGGTAGGCCAGCACGAAGACGACGCCCATCACCATGTTGCCGACGAACCCGCCGATGCCCTGGTAGAGGTGGTACGAGCCGCGCAGGACGGAGCTGGCGAGCAGCGCGGCCGTCGGCGACCAGCCCAGCTGGCCGAGCCGGCGCAGCAGGTAGGCCAGCACGATGACCTCCTCCACCACGGCGTTCTGCACCGCGGAGAGGATCAGTACGGGGAACTTCCACCACACGTCGGGCAGCGCCTCCGGCACCACCGTCAGGTTGAAGCCGGAGGCCCGCGCCGCCAGGTAGAAGGCCAGTCCCGCGCTCCCGATCCCGGCGGCGACCAGCGCGCCCCGGGCCAGGTCCCATCCCGGCCGGGTCCGGTCGAAGCCCAGGACGCGCAGCCCCGGCACGCCCTCCCGGGTCAGCAGGTGCGCGACCAGCAGGACGGGAACCAGCGCCGAGGCGATCCCGAACAACTGCCAGGCCAGGTCCAGCCAGGGCCGCCCGGGGGCGTACGAGCCGTTCAGCGTGGCCGCCTGGTCCTTGAGGCCGCCGGGCTTGGTCAGCGAACCGATGAAGCTGATCAGGGCCGAGACCCCGCTCGCGCCCAGCGACAGCGCGAGCACGAGCAGGGTCTCGGTCCGCAGCAGACCCCGCCGCCCGTCCCCGCGCAGCTCTCCGACCACCGGCTCCGGCTCCGCCCGCACGCCCGACTCCCGTCCCGCCAACCCACCGCGTCATCCTGTTCCGACCACCCCATACTGCCTCCTCGGGGGCCGGAGCGGATCACCGGTCAGCGCCGGACCGCCCCGGTGGCGTCCACCTCCTGTTCCTCCAGGCCGACGGGCCAGGTGTGGACCGGGTCGCCCTTGTGCATCAGCTCGCTGTAGCGGCGGGTGGTGGCCGCCAGGGCGGCGTCCCGTTCCAGCCCGCCGGCGAGCGCCCGGTGATAGGTGTCCACCTGCCAGGTCGCCCCGTTCACCCGGCGCCGGCAGCGCTCCTCGATGATCCCGAGGTACAGGTCCCGGTCGGCGGGTTCGATCCCCCAGGCGTCCAGTCCGGCCGCGGCCATCGGCAGCAGCTCGTCCAGCACCAGGCGCACCGCGGGCACGCTCACCAGTCCCCCGGCCCGGCCGCGGCGCGGCCAGCGGATCCGCGCGTCGATCCCGTAGCGGCAGGCCGCGTCGAAGTTGGCCTCCGCCTCCGCGAACGGCATCCGGGTCCACACGGGGCGCTGCTCGTCCGCGAGGGTCCGTACGAGCCCGTAGTAGAAGGCGGCGTTGGCGACGACATCGGCCACCGTCGGCCCGGCCGGCAGCACCCTGTTCTCCACCCGCAGGTGCGGCACCCCGTCGGCGACCCCGTAGACGGGGCGGTTCCAGCGGTAGACCGTGCCGTTGTGCAGCACCAGCTCCTGCAGGCTCGGCACACCGCCCTCCGCGAGGACCCGCAGCGGCTCCTCCTCGTCACAGATCGGCAGCAGGGAGGGGAAGAAGCGGACGTTCTCGGCGAACAGTTCGTACGCCGAGTCCACCCACCGCTCCCCGAACCACGTGCGCGGCCGCACCCCCTGGGCCTGGAGCTCCGGCGGCCGGGTGTCGGTGGCCTGGGTGAACAGCGGCGGACGCGATTCCCGCCACAGCTCCCGCCCGAAGAGGAACGGCGAGTTGGCGCCCACCGCTATCTGCACGGCGGTCACCGCCTGCGCCGCGTTCCACACGTGCGCGAACCGCGCCGGGGTCACCTGGAGGTGCAGCTGTACGGAGGTGCAGGCGGCCTCCGGCACGATCGACCCGGTGCTCCAGGTCAGCCGCTCCACCCCGTCGATGTCGAGGGTGAAGTCCTCCCCGCGCATCATCAGGATCTGCTCGTTGAGCAGCGAGTAGCGGTCCACGGCCGAGAGGTTGGCCAGGGCGAGGTCGGACCGGGAGATCGTCGGCAGGATGCCGATCATCACCACCCCCGCATCGCTCTCCGCGGCCTGCCGGTGGGCGTAGTGCAGCCCCGCGCTCAGCTCTTCGGCGAGCTGGTCGAATACCCGGCCGTCGAGACGGTGCGGGAGTACGTTCACCTCCAGATTGAACATTCCGAGTTCGGTCTGGAAATCGGGGCTCGCAATCTTCTCCAGTACCTGTGCATTCACCATGCGCGGCAAACCGTCGGCACCCGCGAGATTCAGCTCGATCTCCAGTCCCATCATGTTCTTGGGCCGATCGAACCTCTTCTCCGCCAGAAGGCGCTCCAGTCCCTCCAGGCACTCGTGGAGCTTCCTCCGATACCGATGCCGATCGGACAGGTCGAATCCTCCTGCCACGACCTTCTCCCCCATCGAAGCGTCCCTCCTCGTGTGGCCCGGAACGGTGCACCCCGGCGCGCGTTACGGTCGATGATGCCCACCCCCGTGATCGATAACTCCGGGCCGGGCGGTCCGGCGGGGAGCGCGCGCCGGTATGGCCTGATGGGCGCTTCGGCACATTCACCTGGCAACTCGCCGTATGCAAATTCCGCGTAGACTGTGCCGATTCCCGATAACAGGCGCTTTCCAGCCGAGCGCCCTTCGGGTAACCTCCGAGGTCAGCGCGGCCCGTTCGCGCGCAACCGGCATGAATAGCCTGACAGCGGGACCGGTATGCGCCTTGTCGGCAATAGGCGGGACAGCTAGCCGAAACACCGCGTGAACACATGTCGTATAAACTCCGCAAACGAGGCAGAGAGTTGGCGCGCGGCCATTGCCCCTCAGCCCCCCTCTGGCCCCAGAATGCGACAGCGCCGTCCGCACCTTCCCCCGTACCACAGGTCTCCCAAGTGAGAGGCGACCCACCATGCCGCTGCATGTTCCCCCGGCTCCCGCGCCCGCCCTGCGCAGCGTCCTCGCGGCACTCGGTTCCCCCACCGCCGTCCACGAGGCGCACACTCCGTCCCTGCGCGCGCTCCAAGGGCCGGTGACCGCCGAACTCCCGCTTCCGGTGCACGTGCTCGACCGGCTCGACGGGTCCGGCCGCCCGGCGGGCGGCCGGCCGCCGCGCACCCGGCTGACCGGGTGGCGGTTCCTGATCCGCAGCGGCGACCGCTTCGTCGCCGCGGCCGACACCCGGCTGACCCCGGACGGGTGGGCCTTCTCCCACTTCTTCGAGGGGCCCTACGTCGCCGCGACCGAACGCGCCCTGCGCCAGGCCGAGTCGCTCGGCAAGGGCTACCAGCCCCGGCTGCTGTCCGTACCCGAGCTGTACATGCTGACGCTGTGGCTGCACGGGGCGGTCGGCGCCGACGCCTCCGCCGGCCTGCCCGCCGCCGCCGACCTGCTGGTGCCTCTGGCACCGGCGCCACCCGGGATCGCCGCGTTCCGGCCCCACCCCGTATCCGAACTGCTGCCCGTCCTGACCCACCGGCTCACCCGGTCGGCCCCGCCCGTCCCGCCCCCGGTGGCCGCCCCGGCCGCCTGAGGCGCCGCTCCGCCGTTGGCCTGTTCAGGGTGGCCCGGGTTGCCCATTCGGCCTAGTCCGCCCGGACCACCCGCGAACCATCCGAAATGACAGGGGAGTTGGCCTGAACCGCCCGCACGAGTGATGCGTCCTCAATCCATGAGGACAGCTGCCGGGAAATACCTGCGAAGCAGCCGTCGTGGGGGAAGACTGAGGACATCCTCCCCGCAGGCGCGGGGACGACCCAGGGGGACGGCCATGAATCACGCATCGAGCCGTAGCGAACAGACCACACCGCAGCGAAAGAACGCATCCATGTGCCAGCACCAGCCTGCCTGCCCGTCATCAGAGTCCGCCGACCGGGAGGCCGCGCGCCCGGTGGCCAACCACCCGGAACAGGGCTGGAGCCTGCTGTGCAACGGGGTCCTGCTCTTCGAGGACACCGGTGAGCTGCTGCCGGACGGCCAGATCATCGCTCCGCACCGCCCGCTCGCGGTGGCCTAGGCCACCTTGCACCGAGCCGGCACGGGGAAGGACCACGCGAAGGGGCCGGTCCCGGAGCTCACGCTCCGGGACCGGCCCCTTCACCGTGTCACGGGACTCAGTTGTCGTACTCGTCCAGCGGAGGGCACGAGCAGACCAGGTTGCGGTCGCCGAAGGCACCGTCGATGCGGCGCACCGGCGGCCAGTACTTCTCGGCGGCCGTGACGCCGCCCGGGAAGACCGCCTCGTCACGGCTGTACGGGTGGTTCCACTCGCCACCCAGGGCCGCCGCGGTGTGCGGGGCGTTGGCCAGCGGGTTGTCCTCGACCGGCCACTCGCCGCCCGCGACCCGCTCGATCTCGGCGCGGATGGCGATCATCGCGTCGCAGAAGCGGTCGATCTCGGCGAGGTCCTCGGACTCCGTCGGCTCGATCATCAGCGTGCCGGCCACCGGGAAGGACATGGTCGGCGCGTGGAAGCCGTAGTCGATCAGGCGCTTGGCGATGTCGTCCACGCTCACGCCGGTCGCCTTCGACAGCGGACGCAGGTCGATGATGCACTCGTGGGCGACCAGGTTGCCCGGACCGGTGTAGAGGACCGGGTAGTGGGGCTCCAGGCGCTTGGCGATGTAGTTCGCGCCGAGCACCGCCACCTGGGTGGCGCGCTTGAGGCCCTCGCCGCCCATCAGGCGTACGTACGACCAGGAGATCGGCAGGATGCCTGCCGAGCCCCACGGCGCGGCCGAGATCGGACCGACGCCCGTCTCCGGGCCGGCGGTCGGCTGGAGCGGGTGGTTCGGCAGGAACGGGGCCAGGTGGGCCCGGACACCGACCGGGCCGACACCCGGGCCGCCGCCGCCGTGCGGGATGCAGAAGGTCTTGTGCAGGTTCAGGTGCGAGACGTCGCCGCCGAAGTGACCCGGCTTGGCGAGGCCCACCAGGGCGTTCAGGTTGGCGCCGTCGACGTAGACCTGGCCGCCGGCCTCGTGCACCTGGGCGCAGATGTCGGCGACGTGCTCCTCGAAGACACCGTGCGTGGACGGGTAAGTGATCATCAGGACCGCGAGCTCGTCGCGGTACTGCTCGATCTTGGCGCGCAGGTCGTCCGCGTCCACCTCGCCGTCGTCGGCGGTCTTGACGACGACGACCTTCATGCCGGCCATCACGGCGCTGGYGGCGTTGGTGCCGTGCGCGGAGGACGGGATGAGGCAGATGGTGCGCTGCTCGTCGCCGTTGGCCCGGTGGTAGGCGCGCACGGCCAGCAGGCCGGCGAGCTCGCCCTGGGAGCCCGCGTTCGGCTGGATCGAGACCTTGTCGTATCCGGTGACCTCACAGAGACGTTCCTCCAGCTCGGTGATGAGCGTGAGGTAGCCCTCCGCCTGCTCCACCGGGGCGAACGGGTGCAGCTGACCGAATTCGGGCCAGGTCACCGGCTCCATCTCGGTGGTCGCGTTGAGCTTCATGGTGCAGGAGCCCAGCGGGATCATGCCGCGGTCCAGCGCGTAGTCCTTGTCCGCGAGCTTGCGCAGGTAGCGCAGCATCGCGGTCTCGGAGCGGTGCTGGTGGAAGACCGGGTGGCCGAGGTACGCGTCCGAGCGCAGCAGGCCCTCGGGCAGCGTGTCGGCGGTGGTCGCGTCCAGGGCCTCGATGTCCGCGCTGACGCCGAAGGCGGCCCAGACGGCGTCGAGGTCGGCGCGCAGGGTGGTCTCGTCGCACGAGACGGAGACGTGGTCGGCGTCGACCCGGAAGAGGTTGACCCCGCCCTCGCGGGCGGCGGCGACGACCTCGGCCGCCTTGCCGGGCACCCGGGCGGTGACGGTGTCGAAGAAGGAGCCGTGCACCAGCTCGACCCCGCCGGCCGTCAGGCCCGCGGCGAGGAGCGCGGCGTAGCGGTGGGTCCGGCGCGCGATCGTGCGCAGGCCGTCCGGACCGTGGTAGACGGCGTACATGCCGGCCATGACCGCGAGCAGCACCTGGGCGGTACAGATGTTGCTGGTGGCCTTCTCGCGGCGGATGTGCTGCTCGCGGGTCTGCAGGGCCAGGCGGTACGCCTTGTTGCCGTCCGCGTCCACGGAGACGCCGACGAGGCGGCCGGGCAGCGAGCGGGCGTGCTGCTGCTGGACGGCCATGTAACCGGCGTGCGGGCCGCCGAAGCCCATCGGGACGCCGAAGCGCTGGGTGGTACCGACGGCGATGTCGGCGCCCAGCTCGCCCGGGGAGGTGAGCAGGGTCAGGGCGAGCAGGTCGGCGGAGACGGTGACGATGGCACCGAGCCCGTGCGCCTGGTCGATGACCGGCTTGATCGCGCGGACGGCGCCGGAGGCGCCCGGGTACTGGAGCAGCACGCCGAAGACGCCGCGCTCGGCGATCTCGGCCGGGATGCCGTCGGACAGGTCGGCGACGACGACCTCGACCCCGATGGGCTCGGCGCGCGTCTCGATCACGGCGATGGTCTGCGGCAGCGCGTCGGCGTCGATCAGGAAGACCCCGCCCTTGACCTTGCCCACGCGGCGGGCCAGGGACATGGCCTCTGCGGCGGCGGTGCCCTCGTCGAGCAGGGAGGCACCGGAGGTCGGCAGGCCGGTCAGGTCGGCGACGACGGTCTGGAAGTTCAGCAGCGCTTCGAGGCGGCCCTGCGAGATCTCGGGCTGGTACGGGGTGTACGCCGTGTACCAGGCCGGGTTCTCCATGACGTTGCGCAGGATCACCGGGGGCGTGAAGGTGCCGTAGTAGCCGAGGCCGATCATCGACGACAGCACCTGGTTGCGGTCGGCCAGCGAGCGGAGCTCGGCCAGCACCTCGGCCTCGGTGCGCGCCTCGGGCAGGTTCAGCGCCTCGGCGGTCTTGATCACATCCGGTACCGCGGCGGCGGTGAGTTCGTCCAGGGAGCCGTAGCCCACCTGGGCGAGCATCTTCGCCTGCGCCTCGGCATCCGGGCCGATGTGACGCTGCTCGAAGGGGATGCCTCGCTCCAGCTGGGAGAGCGGAATGCGGTTGGCGGTCATGACGGAGGCCTCCTGGTCGTATGACCTGCGAGGGGCACCACGGCGCGGGCACCCGGACGGCCTCCCCCTCTGTCATCTCAACCTGAGAGCTTCACCGGGCCGCACGGGGATCGCCCCTGAGGTCCGGCTTTCACCGTCGGTGAGGAGGGGAACCGGTACTGCGTGCCCGGTACCCGCCCCTGCTTTCCAGAGTGGCCTCACCACGTGCGGTACGTATGCCTGAGAGATTCCGGGGAGGATTTGCTCCTTCGGCGCCTCCGTCGTACTCACTCGGAGGACTCTCCCGCACAGGGTCAACAGCCGATACCCAGCCTACCAGCGAGGATCTGGAGCCTTCCCGAGTGGCCCCCTCTTCAAATATGCACTTTCGTAGTCATTACCAATGACTTGTACCACTGCGACCGTATGGAGGGACCGTGCAGACCGACATCGATCCGCGCAGCCTGATCGGCCGCAAGGCGTTCGACCGCAACGGCGCCAAGATCGGCACCGTGGACGAGGTCTACCTCGACGACGCCACTGGCGTGCCCGAATGGGCCGCCGTCCGGACCGGCCTCTTCGGGCGGGACGCCTTCGTCCCCCTGGAGCCCAGCGAAGTGGTGGACGACACCCTGCGCGTGCCCTTCGAGCGTTCCTTGATCAGGGATGCACCCGATTTCGGTGTCGGGCGCCACCTGTCCCCCGAGCAGGAGCTCCAGCTCTACCACCACTACGGCCTGGACGTCTCCCTGCCGGCCGACTTCCACCGCCCGCCGCCCGACGAGCGGATCTAGGCCCCGTCGGCCGCCCCTTCCGCCCGCCCCACGAGGGGCAGCGGATCGGAGGACTCCAGCTCGGGATCGTCCATCCGGAAGGTGCGTACCCGCCCGGGCGGCGATCCGGGCCGCTCGAACCGTACGGTCACCCGCCCGACCCCGCTGCCCTGGACCCATCCGGGCCCGTACAGGGCGTGCCGTACGTCGCTCCCCGCCGGCCAGTACCGCGCGGCCGGGGCGTCCGGCCCGCCCGCCGCCTCCACGACGACCCCACCGGCCGCACCGGTCCCGTCGGCCCCGTCCGGCTCGCCCGCCGCTTCCTCCCCCTCCGGCACGACGCCCTGCGGGGCGGCGCCCTCCGCGACCGCACCGTCCTCCTCCGCCCCGGCGCCGAGCACTTGGGCGAAGAGGTCCTCCTGCGTGTAGTCCGCGAGCCCCGTCACCCCCACCCCCAGCAGCCGCACGCCTCCGGTGGTGTCCACGCCCTCCAGCAGCCGCGCCGCGGCCTCCCGGACCACCGAGGGGTCGTCGGTCGGCCCGCGCAGGGTCTCCGAACGGGTCAGCGTGGAGAAGTCGTAGCGGCGCACCTTCAGCACGATGGTCCGGCCCGAGTGCCCGGAGGACCGCAGGCGCCCCACGCACCGGTCCGCGAGCCGCTGCACCTCGAAGCGGATGCGGACCCGGTCGTGCAGGTCCACGTCGAAGGTGTCCTCCACCGAGACCGACTTCGCGTCCCGCTCGGCGACCACGGGGCGGTCGTCCAGCCCCAGCGCCATCCGGTACAGCCCGGCCCCGTGCGCCTTCCCCACCATCCGGACCAGCTCGTCCTCGCCGGCCTCGGCCAGCTCCCCCACCGTGGTGATCCCGGCCCGCCGCAGGTGCTCCCCGGTGGCCGGCCCCACCCCGGGCAGGGTCCGCACCGACATGGGCGCGAGCAGCTCCCGCTCGGTCCCGGGCTCGATCAGCAGCAGCCCGGCCGGCTTGGCCTCCTCGGAGGCCACCTTGGCCAGCATCTTCGACCCGGCCAGGCCCACCGATCCGCTGAGCCCCGTGGCGGCCTCGATGTCGGCCCGCAGCCGCTCCCCCGTGGCCCGGGCGCTCGCGGAGTCGAAGGCCGTGCCGCCCGCCTCCAGGTCGACGAAGGCCTCGTCCAGGCTGAGGGGCTCCACCAGCGGCGACAGCTCCCGCAGCAGGCCCATGACCAGGTCGCTGACCTCCCGGTAGAGACTGAAGCGCGGGATCAGGTAGGCGCCGTTCGGGCAGAGCCGACGGGCCTGGGCGGTCGGCATCGCCGAGTGCACCCCGAAGCGCCTGGCCTCGTAGGAGGCGGTCGCCACCACACCGCGCGGCCCGAGCCCCCCGACGATGACGGCCTTGCCCCGCAGGCTGGGCTTCGACGCCTGCTCGACCGAGGCGTAGAAGGCGTCCATGTCCAGGTGCAGGATGGTCGGCGCGGCTCTCACGGCACCGATGCTGCCCTACGCCACTGACAACGCGGCCACGGGCGCCCCGCGCCGCTCAGACGGCCCGGTTGCGGCGCGCCGCCAGCTCGTCGGCGGGGTTGTGGCCCACCAGGGTCTCCCCGGTGTCCACCCGCTCCCCGTGCAGCTGCGACAGCGCGTTCTCCACGTCCCGCCACACCACGCCGACGGCGATGCCGAAAACGCCCTGGCCGCCCTGGAGCAGGCTCACCACCTGGTCCGGGGAGGTGCACTCGTAGACGGTGGCACCGTCGCTCATCAGCGTCATGCGCTCCAGGTCGTGGAAACCCCGGTCGCGCAGGTGCTGGACGGCGGTGCGGATGCTCTGGAGCGCCACCCCGGTGTCCAGGAAGCGCTTGACGATCTTGAGGACGACCACGTCCCGGAAGCTGTAGAGGCGCTGCGTGCCCGACCCGTACGCGGGCCGCACGCTGGGCTCCACGAGCCCGGTCCGGGCCCAGTAGTCGAGCTGGCGGTAGGTGATCCCGGCGGCGGCGCACGCCGTCGGCCCCCGGTAGCCGACCTGCTCGGGCGCCGGAGCGTCGCTCACCGGTCCGACCGGCGTCGAAGCCGGCTGACGGTGCGCGGAACCCTGCGCGCCGCCGTGCATCGGGTACGGCCCACCGTCACTCCGTGCGGGGGTGCCCCCGGTCGTACCGTCGCCCGTGATCCTCACGCCGACCCTCCGTCCTTGACCTGCCACCTTGAAGGTAGGCAGTGACCAGGGGTGCGTCAACGATCGCCACACTCGGCACGCCGAGTGATAATCACCCTGAGAGTGGTTTCCCGTACCCCATTGCGGGGAAAGGCTACTCGAATGGGCTGAAAGTTCCCGGTGGTCGACGCGGCCCGCGTTTCGCCGCGGCCGCGCCCCTCACGCCCCGGCCCTCACTGCGGGCCGGTGCCGA
The DNA here is from genome assembly GCF_052114405.1 of Streptomyces sp. M-16. Classification (NCBI taxonomy): domain Bacteria; kingdom Bacillati; phylum Actinomycetota; class Actinomycetes; order Kitasatosporales; family Streptomycetaceae; genus Streptomyces; species Streptomyces sp. M-16. The sequence goes on from NZ_JBFRER010000032.1 coordinate 129,534, forward strand.
AGTCCTCGGGTGAGATCTGGTCGAGGAACTCGCGGAACTTCTCCACCTCGTCCTCCTGCTCGTCGGGAATGGCGATTCCGGCATCGTCCAGGACGCCGTCACTGCCGTAGATCGGCGTTCCCGTGCGCAGGGCCAGCGCTATGGCGTCGGAAGGCCTCGCGCTCACCTCGACCCCGCTGGCGAAGACCAGTTCCGCGTAGAAGACGCCCTCCCGCAGATCCGTGATCCGGACCTCGGTGAGCTCCTCACCGACCGCCTCCAGCACGTCCTTGAACAGGTCGTGCGTCAGCGGCCGGGCAGGCGCCATGCCCTGCTGCGCGAAGGCAATGGCGGTCGCCTCCCCAGGACCGATCCAGATGGGGAGGTACCGGTCGCCTCCCACTTCACGCAGGAGCACGATCGGTTGGTTGGAGGGCATTTCCACCCGGACACCCACAACGTCGAGCTCGTTCACACAGCAACCCTAGGACCTGCTCGGCAGGTTTGGGTAGTCGGGGCCCCTTCCGGGGCCGTCCGGTCAGTGCGACCGCACCCCGAGGGCCGTCTGCACCAGGGCCTCGTGGAGCCGTACGGAGAGCCCCACGAGCTCCTTCATCGTGGCCTCGGCGTGCGCCCTGGTCTGCGGGTTGCGGTGCCGCCGCAGCGGTGCGACGAGCTGCTCCACCAGACCGGCCTCCCGGTCCGCGGCGGCCTTCATGGCCCGCAGGTGGCGGGGTTCCAGCCCGAAACGGCCGAGATCCGCGATCAGGCGGGCCACGGTGACCGCTTCGGCGTCGAACCCCCCGTCCGGCACCTCGGAGATGAGCCCGTACGACTCCCACTCGACGAGCTGCACCTCGTCCACCTCGGCGGCGGCGATCAGCTCCGCCCGGCCCACCCGGGCCACGGTGGGCCGCTCCCGGCCCACCTCCCCGTACAGGGCGACGGGACCGGCCGGGTCCACCGCCTCCCCGTGGGACGCGGGCCCGGGAATGCGGATCTGCTCGCCCCGGTCGAGCGCGTCGAGCTGTTCGCGGATGACCTTCAGCGGCAGGTAGTGGTCCCGCTGCAGGCGCAGGACGCGGCCGAGCCGCTCCACGTCACCCGTGCTGAACTTGCGGTATCCGGAAGGTGTGCGCTCGGGCTCCACGAGCCCCTCCGCCTCCAGGAAGCGGATCTTCGAAATCGTGACGTCGGGGAACTCGTCACGCAGCATGGTCAGCACCGTTCCGATGCTCACCAGCCGCCCGGCGGACCCGGCGGTGCCGCTCTTCGGGGCACCGCCGGTCGGGGTACGCAGCATGGGACCTTCCCTGGGGTCCCCCCGGACCACGTCCGGGGGAAGGGTCAGATGCCCCGCAGGCTCGCGTAGAAGACCAGCCGGTACTTGCCGATCTGGACCTCGTCGCCGTTGTGCAGGGCGACCGAGTCGATCGGCTCACGGTTGACGTACGTGCCGTTCAGGCTGCCCACGTCGGCGACGGTGAAGCCGCCCTCCTGGCCCCTGCGGAACTCGACATGCAGCCGGGAGACGGTCACGTCGTCCAGGAAGATGTCGCTCTGCGGGTGCCGGCCGGCCGTGGTCAGTTCGCCGTCCAGCAGGAAGCGGCTGCCCGAGTTGGGGCCGCGCCGCACGATCAGCAGGGCGGAACCGGGGGGCAGGGCCTCCACCGCGGCCTGGGCCTCGGGGGACAGCGAGGACGACACGTGCGCTTGTCCCGACACCTCGGCCTCGTAGGCCTCAAGGCCCGAGATCGAGATGGTGGACGTGGTCTCCGAAGCACGCTCCGGCGTCAGACCCGCCCGCAGCGGCGACCCGCAGTTCGAGCAGAAACGGCTCGCCGCATCGCTGCGGTGGCCACACCTGCTGCAAACCTGCTCGGCCGACATGGACGGCTCCTCGCGCCGCGGCTGCCCCGCGGAGGCATTGGTGGCATACGGGTCGGGGGCAAACCCTCCACCCGCACTTGAGGTTGATGGGTCACCGAAACCTATGCGTCCGGAACCGGCAGGGTCAACAGACGACGCGCCCTGCGCGCCCGAAATGTCACCCGGACCGGCCACCTCGTCGCGGAAGAGCGGCCGGTCGCCCTGTCCTTCGCCGTCACCGTGCCCCGCACGGTGACGCGCCGCGCCGCTTTCCTCGCGGTTCTTCTTGCCGAACAACTTCTCAAACAACTTCACGGGCGATTCCCCTTGAACGAAACAGACCCGCCCGTGGGGCAGGACGAACTCTGCATGCACACACCTGCCGACCCGGACATTCTCACAACGTCCGTAACCACCAGACAGTTTCCACCACGCACCGCGACTTCGGTGCGTCGACCCCCCGCAGGCATACGCCCACGTGAGCCTGTCCACATTCCGCCCCGCGTCACGACGATGACGACCGAGCGTAGTCAGGCTGCTTCGCAGCCCGCAAGGCATCCACAACGATCTTCGCCGACCGTGTGACGGCGACCGTGGCCTGCTCCTTCTCCATGGTCTGCACGACACCACCCGGGATGTTGAGCGCCGGCTCCAGATCCTGCGGTCTGCCGATCACCCTGAACTCGTAGGGCTGTGTGATCTTCTTACCGTCGATCGAGACCCCTCCGCCCTCGTCCGAGAAGTACGAGCCCGCGACGACGCGCACGCCGTTGATCTGGATCGCCTCGGCCCCGGCCGCCCTCAGCTCCTGAAGGGTGTCCAGAAGCTGGTCGGAGCGCACCTGGCCCTTGGTGTCGGTGATCCTCAATGTGATCCCCGGCCCCTGAGCAGCCACGGTACCGGCCAGGATGCCCAGTTGGCGCTCCTTCTCCACCGTCTGCCGCCGGGCCTCCTCGGCCTGGTTGGAGCTGCTCTCCAGCTCCTTGCGCTGGTCCTCCAGCTTCTGCTTCTCGTCCTCCAGGCGCTTGGTCCGCCCGTCCAGCTCGTCGAGGATCCGTACGAGGTCCTCCTGACGGGCGCCGCGCAGCGGCGCGCTGGAGTCGCTGTTGGACCGCACCTGGATCGCGAGCCCGAGCCCCAGCACGAACAGCAGCAACGCGACGATCAGTTGGGCCCGGCTGACCCGCGGCGGCCACAGACCGGCCGCCAGGCGCTGGCGCCCGCTCTCCTGCGGCTCCCCGGGCCCCGGACCGGACTGCGGAGCTTCCGCGCCGGCCTCGCCCTTCGGGGGGCGCTCGGGGACGTGGGGCTCCTCGGGCGGGGTGTTGTCGTTGCTCATCGGCCTCACGCCCGGAAGACGTGCCGGCGGATGGCCGCGGCGTTGGAGAAGATCCGGATGCCGAGGACGACGACCACACCCGTCGACAGCTGCGAGCCGACGCCCAGCTTGTCGCCGAGGAAGACGATCAGCGCGGCCACCACCACGTTCGAGAGGAACGACACCACGAAGACCTTGTCGACGAAGATCCCGTCCAGCATCGCGCGCAGGCCGCCGAACACCGCGTCCAGCGCCGCCACCACGGCGATCGGCAGATAAGGCTCCACCACGGCCGGCACTTCGGGCCGGACCAGAAGTCCGACCACCACTCCGGCCACGAGGCCCAGTACCGCGATCACGATGCACCCTTCTTCGGCTCTACTGCTGTGGCTGTGCGGACGGTCAGGCTCGACGCGGCCGGCAGCTTCACCTCGTCCACGGCGGACAGGGTGTAGCGGATCCCGTAGCTCTCCTGCAGGACGTGCAGGTACTGGCCGTCCACGGAATCCTGGAAGGTGGCGCCGAGCCGCTTCTTGTCCCCCACCGCGAGGATCTCGTAGGGCGGCACCAGAGGCCTGTTGTCGACCAGTATCGCGTCACCGGCCGCCCGGATCGCCGACAGTGACGTCAGCCGCTGGCCGTTGATCGAGACGGCTTCCGCCCCGGCCTGCCAGAGCCCGTTGACGATCCGCTGCATGTCCCGGTCACGGACCCGGCCGGTGTCCGAGAAGCCGGCGCTCTCCCGCGGGCCGCCACCGCCGCCCGACGAAGATCCCTTGGCGTCGTCCACCACCAGTTTGACGCCCGGACCGTGCGCTTCGGTTGCACCCGACAGCAGGGCCAGCAGCCGGGCCCGCTCCCCACCGGGCTGCTTGAGCACCGCGCCCTGCCGGTCCTCGACCTCGGTCCGCAGCCGCTCGACGTCCCGCTCCAGGCCGTTGGCGTGCGCGTCGGCCCGCTCGACCCGGTCGATCAGCTCCTGGCGCTCCTTGGCCAGCACCGGCGCCGCTATCCGCGCCTGGGCCGCACCGAGGGTGACGACCATCGCGGCCAGCACGAGCCCGGCGGCGAGCGCCAGCTTGGCCTTGAGGGTACGCGGCAGTCCTGCCGTGCCGTCCGCCTCGCGCCGGGCCGACGCCTCCGCATAACCCTCGTCGAGGCTGTTGTCCATCACGTGCGTCAGCAGCGACATGGACGCGTCCGGGCGCGCGGACGGCGTGGCCGGACTCCGGTTGGTGGGCGGCTGCGACATGCCGCACATCGTCGCATGTCGCCGCCGCCCACATCCAATGCGCCGTCCGGAGGGCCCGGACCGGGTGACTCCCCGTGCCCGCCCCGCCCCCGACCGCGCACCCGGCCGCCCTACGGGGCCGGTCTCCGGTCAGTGCTCCCCGGCGCCGTCCACGACCGCGCCCCACTCGTCGAGCAGGGCCTGCGCGGAAGCGTCGTCGGGACCTTCGGCCCACAGGTGGGTGACGGCCTCCGCCGGGTCCGGCAGCACCAGGGCCCACCGTCCGTCGGTCTCCACGACGCGCACGCCGTCCGTGGTGTCCACCTGCCGGTCGCCGGCCGCCTCCACGACCCGCCGCATGACGAGCCCCTTGGCCGCCCACGGCGTCGGCACGTCCCGCTTGAGCACGTGCGCCCGCGGAATGCGGGCATCGATCTGGCTCAGGGTGAGCTGGGTGCGCGCGACCAGTCCGATCAGCTGTACGAACGCCGCCGATCCGTCGAAGACGCTGCTGAACTCCGGGACGATGAACCCGCCCCGGCCGTCGCCGCCGAAGATCGTGGTCTCCTCACGGCCCACCCGCGTCAGATCGTCGGGCGAGGTCGTCGTCCACTCCACCTGCGTGCCGTGGTACGCGGCGACCTGCTCGGCGACCCGTGTGGTGGTCACCGGCAGCGCGACCTTGCCGCTGCGCTTCTCGGCGGCGACCAGGTCGAGCAGGACGAGCAGGGCCCGGTCGTCCTCGATGATCCGCCCGCGCTCGTCCACCAGCGAGATCCGCTCGCCCACCGGGTCGAAGCGCACGCCGAAGGCCGCCCGCGCCGAGGCCACGATCTCCCCGAGCCGCACCAGTCCGGCCCGCCGGGACTCCGCGGTCTCGGTCGGCCGCGACTCGTCGAGGCCGGGATTGATCGTCAGCGCGTCCACCCCGAGCCGGCCCAGCAGGCTGGGCAGCACGAGTCCGGCGCTGCCGTTGGAGGCGTCCACGACCACCTTGAGGCCGGAATCCGCGATGCCGGTGGTGTCCACCCGGCGCAGCAGCGAGCCCGTGTACGAGTCGAAGACGCTCGACGGGAACTGGAGGTCGCCGATCTCGCCGGGGAAGGCCCGGCGGTACTCCTGGCGCGCGTAGACCCGGTCCAGCTTGCGCTGCTGCGCCTGCGAGAGGTCCGCCCCGCGCTCGTCGAGGAACATGATGTCCACCGAGTCCGGCACCCCGGGAGAGGTCCGGATCATGATCCCGCCCGCCGCTCCTCGGGCGGTCTGCTGCCGGGCCACCGGCAGCGGTACGTTCTCCAGGTCGCGCACGTCGATGGCGCTGGCCTGGAGAGCCGAGATCACGGCCCTCTTGAGTGCTCTCGCGCCTCGGGAGTGGTCACGGGCCGTGGTGACGATGGCCCCCTTCTTCAGGGTCGTCGCGTAGGCCCCGGCGAGTTTGACCACCAGTTCCGGGGTGATCTCGACGTTCAGGATCCCGGAGACCCCGCGGGCACCGAAGAGGTGCGCCTGGCCGCGCGACTCCCAGATCACCGAGGTGTTGACGAACGCGCCGGCCTCGATGGTCTTGAAGGGGTAGACGCGCACGTTGCCCTGGACGATCGATTCCTCGCCCACCAGGCACTCGTCACCGATGACGGCCCCGTCCTCGATCCGGGCGGCCCTCATGATGTCGGTGTTCTTGCCGATGACGCAGCCGCGCAGGTTGCTGTGCGGACCGATGTACACGTTGTCGTGCACGACGGCCTTGTGGAGGAAGGCTCCGCTCTTGACGACCACGTTCGACCCGATGACGGTGTGCTCGCGGATCTCCACGCCGGCTTCGACCTTGGCGTAGTCCCCGATGTACAGCGGCCCGCGCAGGACGGCGTCCGGGCTCACCTCGGCCCCTTCGGCGATCCACACGCCGGGGGAGATCTCGAAGCCGTCCATGTCGACCTGGACCTTGCCTTCGAGTACGTCGGCCTGCGCCTTGACGTAGCTCTCGTGCGTGCCGACGTCCTCCCAGTAGCCCTCGGCCACGTAGCCGTAGATCGGCCGGCCTTCCTTCATCAACTGCGGGAAGACGTCACCGGACCAGTCGACGGAGACGTCGGCGTCGACGTAGTCGAAGATCTCCGGCTCCATCACGTAGATGCCGGTGTTGATGGTGTCCGAGAACACCTGCCCCCATGTCGGCTTCTCGAGGAAGCGCTCGACCTTCCCCTCCTCGTCCACGATGGTGATGCCGAATTCCAGCGGGTTCGGCACCCGGGTCAGGCACACCGTGACCAGTGCACCCTTCTCCTTGTGGAAGGTGATGAGGTCGGTGAGGTCGAAGTCCGTCAGCGCGTCACCGGAGATGACCAGGAAGGTGTCGTCCTTCAAGGCCTCCTCGGCGTTCTTCACGCTGCCGGCGGTGCCGAGTGGCTTCTCCTCATTGGCATAGGTGAGCTCCATTCCGAGCTCCTCGCCGTCACCGAAATAGTTCTTGACGAGTGACGCCAGGAATTGAACGGTGACCACGGTCTCGCTGAGTCCATGCCGCTTCAGCAGCCTCAGCACGTGCTCCATGATCGGCCGGTTCGCCACCGGCAGGAGCGGCTTGGGCATGCTTGAGGTCATGGGGCGAAGCCGCGTACCTTCGCCACCGGCCATCACGACGGCCTTCATGTCGGAAGAGTCCTCCTAGAGAGATGACGGTCTGGCCGACCTCACCCGTCCCGGACGGTGACTCCGCTACTCCTCCGCGTCAGTACCGGCGCCGAGCGAGCTCAATCGGCCGTGGCATCCGCCTTCACGAGACGGCGGACCTGCACCACGTATAGGATTCCTGCCCACCAATAGAGCGTTGTACCCCAACCCGCGAACGCCCATCCGAAAACGGACGCCGTCCAGGCCAACCAGCCGGTACCTTCGCTCAGCAGCAGCAGCGGGAAGGCGTACATCAGGTTGAAGGTGGCGGCCTTGCCGAGGAAGTTGACCTGGGGCGGCGGATAGCCGTGCCGACGCAGGATCCACACCATGACCAGCAGCATTGCCTCACGGGCGAGCAGCAGCCCGGTCAGCCACAGGGGCAGGATCCCGCGCCAGGTCAGCCCGAACAGCGTGGTCAGGACGTAGAGGCGGTCCGCGGCGGGGTCCAGCAGCCGCCCCAGATTGCTGATCTGATTCCAGCGTCGCGCGAGTTTCCCGTCGAGGTAATCACTGATCCCGCTGAACATGAGGACGGCCAGCGCCCACCCGTCGTAGCCCTCCAGGATCAGCCAGAGGAACAGGGGTACGCCGGCGAGGCGAGCCATGCTCAGGATGTTCGGAATGGTGAAAATTCGGTCAGTCTGAACCCGAGTCTCCTGGACCTCCACCCGGGGGCCTCCACTGTGACGCTAGAAATGGTTGAATCGCTGCCCCCTGACCCTACAGGAGTCCACGAGCGGACCGACCGGCCCCTGAACGCAGAAAAGCCCCGCACCATAAGGTGCGGGGCTTTCCCACAATGATTGTTCGGCGGCGTCCTACTCTCCCACAGGGTCCCCCCTGCAGTACCATCGGCGCTGAAAGGCTTAGCTTCCGGGTTCGGAATGTAAACCGGGCGTTTCCC